>JALVAQ010000083.1 GCA_027011095.1 Bacteroidales bacterium | reverse complement strand
GTTCATGATAATAAGGCGTAACTTTAAATTCATAACAATGTTTTTAATGCGCAAATTCAAAATAGAACTGACAAAAGTAAAAATAACAGGCTAAAACTGCCATTTTTATAAAACTATTCGCACATTTCATACATTGTTTTAAAAATATTTCTGTTATGTTGTATGAAAAATAGCCGGACACTCCAGCCAGACGCTCCTATACGCTCATTTAAAACAATATGCGTTCGTTCAGATTACAAATCTGAACGAGCTTGATATCAGGAAAATAGCCGGAAGCTCTAACTATACGCTCTTTCAGGTTTGCAACCTGAAAGAAGCCAATAGATTATAGATCTAAACAAGCCTGGTGTACAAATTGTAAGCCTTAAGTTTTTAATACCTGTAGCTAAAAGTTAACACCGCCTGATAGTCTTTTTCGGTCAGAGCTGCCGGTTCGGTAGCAAAATTATCGGATGTATAAAGGTAATAATTGCTTTTTTTATTTCCATAAACAAAAGCAAAGTCAGCACTAAACCGTCCGTTGTTGTATCCAAGGCCTCCGGTAAAATATTGCTTTTTACCATCGTTTAAATTGTTTTTATAGGGACTTCCATAAAGGGCATAACCTCCTCTAAAGCTAAACATCCCTGCCCTAACTTCAAGGCCGCCCCTAAAGTTGCTAACCCCTTTGTAGTAATTCTTTATATCGGCATTGGCTCCCGAAGCATAGTCAACACCCGAAGCTTTAAACCTTGCCGTACCGTAATCAATATACTCATATTCAAATGTAAGAAATCCGTATTTTTTTATTATAAGCGCCACATCGCCAATGGCACGCATGGGTGTATATAATTTATAATTAAAAATACCCTGCGGTGATGAGCTTGAAAAAGAACCCCATTCAAGGTTTGAATCATAATTGGTATTCCAGTTATCGGTTAAGGAATACCAGGTGGGCGTATGAAAAGCACCCCCGATTCGTAACCAGTTTACCGGACGATATATCATTCCCAATTTTATGTTAAAGCCAAATCCTGTGGTGGTCAGGGATTCATTAACCGACCATGAATCAAAATAGGGAATGGTATCGGCAACATCCGATTCAATATAATAGGTGTTTCTGAAAAAACGTGTATAGGGAAGGCCCAAAGTAATGCCCAAATATAGTTTATCATTAAAGTTTCCTGCCATTGAAAAATCCCATTCGTTGGTTGATCCTATGCTATGCATTACCTCCTTTTGCTGAACTCCGGCATAGGGTACCGGCGAATAATACCAATCTGTATAGCCCGGAACAGTATCAATTAAAAAGGCATTCCAGGCAGGTGTCAAATCATAAGAGTAATAGCCGTTATAGTTATCTTCAATATCAGTATAGTTGATGCCATCCGCCTGTTCCAGATAAACGTCCAGCTTGGAGTTGTTAATATTATCGCCAACAATGGTGCGATTTGAATTAAAATTATTCAACCGGTTTAAGGAAAAACCAAACTGGACAAACTTAAATCCGCTGTTGCTATTACCCGTTTTTATGCTACTCAGGAGGCCAAAGTTGCTAATGTCAAAAACGGTTCGGGAGTCGTCAATCATTTTTCCCTGATAAATTGATGAAATGTTTTTGGTAAATATTTCAGGAGTAATGGTATATTCATTATTTCGGAACAGGCCAAGCCCTGCCGGATTAATAGCTGATAATGAAAGGTCGGAACCCAACGCACCAAAGGCACTTCCCACCGCCATGTTTCGGGCTGTACCCTGATAATACTGTTGTGAAAATCGGAGTGCGTCGCTGGCATACTGCGCATAAGTACTTACGCCTGCCAAAAGAATTATGGATATAATGATAACTCGTTTCATGCTTTTTTGAATGAAATTGAACAATTAAATTAACTGAATAGCAAAGCTTTACATTAACGGCGGCCACCACCACGGTATCCACCGCCACCACTGCTGCGCGAGCTGCTTCCTGACGATCCTGAACTACTACTACCGGAATAACTGTGGCTTGAGCTGCTGCTGCGCGAACTGCTACTCCTTGTTGGAGAAGAGTACGATCTTGAAGAACTTCTGCTTCGCGACGGGCTGCTATAACTCTTGGTTCTTGTGGCCGAACTGCGCGTGGTTGTCCTGCGATGGGTAGTTGCTCCGGGCGAAACCCTTGAACCGTTATTTATTGTTGCCTTTCTGGCATTTGACCCCGAAGGCCGTGGTTTGTAGGTTCTATTATTTGAAGTCCTGGAAGAGGGACGCACATACTCTTTACTTGAGCGGGGCTGTTGCGAAGGTAAACTCCGGTAAGCTTTTGGCTTGCTATATCGCTTTGGAGTATGGTTTTGTCGTTTTACATAGGTAGTGGATGACGGCCTTGCAGAACGATTTGTAGTTGGTTTTACAGTAGTACGTTTTACCGGCCTTGTATTAACATGCTGCCGTGAATCAACAGGTTTGCTATATCTGCCTGTTGCCTTTTGCGGCCTGGCCTGTATACTGTTAATCGTTCGCTTTTTTTGCGTAGAAACCCTACCCTGAGGCTTGTTTTGATTGTTAACCCTAACCGATTCTTTAGGACGCTGGCGAGTACTTGCCGAAGGGTTACTCCCGGCTGCAACAGCGGCTTTGGTTCTGCCCGATGAAACCGAGCTTCTTCCGCGTGATGCACTGTAATTACTACTGCTCATACCTCTGCCTGCACCCGGAACGTCCGACCCGCCTGTTCTTCCTCCGCCATAGCCACGGCCTCCGCCTCTTGGCCCGTATTGAACTGTATTACGGTAACCGTAATCAGGATAATAAGGGTATCCGGGTGTGTATCCGGGATATCCCGGATAGTATCCGCCACCATAGTATCCGTCCCAATAACCATTCCAGTAACCGTTGTTGTAACCGCTCCAATAACTACCTCCCCAACCATACCAGGGATAACCATAATAGGGATAACCCCAACCATACGAAGGGTAGCCCCAGCCATAATAGGGGTATCCCCAACCAAAGCCGGTACCAAACCCAAAGCTTAACGAAACATTAGGACTTGAAGCGTATGAAGTATAACCACCATCGTCAAAATAATTGTCATCGTCGTTATCATCACTAAATTTACGTAACCGTGAAGCGTAATCAATGTTGTAATAAGCATCATCATCCAAATAAACAGTATCACTTGAAGGTTCGACAGTGGTGTTTTCGTAGGAGCCGTTAGCCTGAGCTTCCTGCACATCTCCTTCGTAAACGGTTCCTGCAGTAGGTTTGGTTTGCTTTGCTACCACAGTAGTTCGGGCAGGTATTGCCTGATCATCCGGAGAATAATAAACATCATCCTGAGGAGTATAACCCGTAGTGGCACACGAGCTTAAAAAGATGGCCGCCAAAAAAGCCAACCCTGCTATATTTATTTTTAGTCTTCTCATAACTTTAAGGTATTGTGCATTAATAAACATTGCTTATTTTTGCCGTTCACTTAAAAATTTGCAAATATTATACCAAAATTATAAAATGGCCAAAGAACTTACAAAAAGAAGCGAAAATTATTCGCAATGGTACAACGAATTGGTGGTAAAAGCCGACCTTGCCGAGAACTCAGCCGTACGCGGCTCGATGGTGATAAAACCCTATGGATATGCTATTTGGGAGAAGATGCAATCGGTACTTGATGGTATGTTTAAAGAAACCGGACATCAAAATGCCTACTTTCCGTTATTTATTCCAAAATCTTTTTTCAGCAAGGAAGCTTCTCATGTGGAAGGTTTTGCCAAAGAGTGTGCGGTGGTTACCCACTATCGTTTAAAAAACGATGAAAAAACCGGCAAAATAATAGTTGACCCCGATGCAAAACTGGAGGAAGAACTTATTGTAAGGCCAACTTCCGAGACCATTATATGGGATACTTACAGCCGTTGGGTACAGTCGTACCGCGACCTGCCACTTTTGATTAATCAGTGGGCCAATGTGGTACGCTGGGAAATGAGAACGCGGCTGTTTTTAAGAACCGCCGAATTTTTATGGCAGGAGGGGCACACGGCACACGCCACTGAACAGGAAGCCATTGAAGAGGCTGAAAAGATGATGAACGTTTATGCCGACTTTGCCGAAAAATGGTTGGCCGTTCCGGTAATGAAAGGGGTTAAATCGCCCAACGAACGTTTTGCCGGTGCTGTTGAAACCTATTGTATTGAAGCCATGATGCAAGATGGAAAAGCTTTACAGGCCGGAACTTCACACTTTTTAGGACAAAACTTTGCCAAAGCATTCGATGTTCAGTTTTTAAATAAACAAAACAAGCTGGAGTATGTTTGGGCTACCTCCTGGGGCGTTTCAACAAGATTAATTGGTGCATTAATTATGTCGCACAGCGATGACCAGGGGTTGGTGCTCCCACCAAAACTTGCCCCTATTCAGGTTGTTATAGTTCCCATCTACAGAAAGCCGGAGCAACTTGCTGCTGTAAGCGAAAAAGCTGATAAAATTATAAAAGCGTTAAAAGCCAAAGGTATTACTGTTAAATTTGATGACAGAGACACCTATAAACCGGGCTATAAATTTGCCGAATGGGAAATGAAAGGGGTTCCGGTACGGCTGGCAATGGGTCCGCGCGATTTGGAAAACGGAACCGTAGAGGTTGCCCGCAGAGATACCCTCGAAAAGGAAACCCTGCAAATGACCGGCATCGCCGAAAAGGTTGAACACCTGCTGGAAAAAATTCAGGATAATATCTACCAAAAAGCACTTTCGTTCCGTGAAGAAATGACCACAAGTGCCGACAGCTGGGACGAATTTAAGGAAAAGATTGAAAAGGGTGGATTTGTGTGGGCGCACTGGGACGGAACTCCTGAAACCGAGCAGAAAATCAAAGAAAAAACCAAAGCTACCATTCGTCTTATTCCCATTGACCGGGAAAAAGAGGCCGGAAAATGTATTTACTCCGGTAACCCTTCGGAGCAACGGGTTGTGTTTGCACGTTCGTATTAATTTTTTGTTTTGGATGACTTAAAAGTTTTGTGTTTAGGCATTCTTCGACTTCGTTCAGAATGACAAAATAAGAAAACCACGGTTCGGGTTTACAATTCTGGCCTAAAAGGTTAAAATTTTTATACCCCGCAAAATAAAAATAAAACAATGGAATCATTCATTCATCTTTTTCCCTGGCTTATGGGTTTAACCGCAGCCATTGTGCATGTGCTAAGCGGACCCGATCATCTTGCAGCAGTAACCCCCATCGTTTTTGATACTGAAAAAAAACACTGGAAAATTGGCTTTTTCTGGGGAACAGGCCATGTAATCGGTATGTTGCTCATAGGGGTTTTGTTTTACTGGTTTAAAGAATATATTCCTGTTGAAAAGATATCGGAATATGGCGAGCAGATGGTTGGTGTTATTTTGATTGGTATTGGCATTTGGGCTTTTTATCGAATTAAGCACGACAAAAAACATCATATCCACCCTCATAAACATCAGGATGATACCAGTGAGTACATTCATATTCACGGCCATGCGCATGGTGATGAAAGCCATAACGATTCGGGCCACACCCACGAACACCATAAAACTGCGAGGCAAAACAACAGCATGGCGCTGTTGGTAGGAATTATCCACGGCTTTGCCGGAATTTCTCATTTTTTGCTGATGCTGCCTGTTTTGGGCTACGAATCAAAATTTGAATCGGCACAATATATTGTGGGTTTTGGAATCGGTATTATTACCGCCATGGTTATTTATACCGTTATTATTGGTAAACTTAATAAGATGGAGCGTTTTTCCAAAAGCAAAAAGCTACTTACCAACCTCCGTTTTTACGGCGGGCTGGCTGCTGTAATTGTGGGTGTATTTTGGCTGGTAAGCAACAGTTTTTAAGGTTACCTGCCCGTTGTGTCAGCCTGTTTTACCTGTTCTTTTTTGCCCAACTGTCGCGCAGCGGAACCGTACGGTTAAATATTAACCTTTCATCGGTGCTGTCGGGGTCAACACAAAAATACCCCAGTCGTTGAAACTGAAACTTATCACCCGCTTTGGCACTTTTCAGTGAGGGTTCCAGTTTGCAATTTTTAAGCTCTGTTAACGATTCGGGATTCAGAAAATCCTTAAAACTTTTCTCTTTGTGGCCATCGGGGTCTTCATCCAAAAACAGGCGGTCGTACACTCTTACCTCGGCATCAATGGCTTTTTGGGCCGATACCCAGTGAAGCGTTCCTTTTACTTTTCGGGTGGCACCACTGCCGCTTTTTGTTTCCGAATCGTAAGTACAGTATATTTCGGTTACATTACCGGATTCATCTTTTTTATAATCCTCGCATTTGATGATATAAGCACCTTTGAGGCGAACTTCGCGGCCCGGCCCCATACGGAAAAACTTTTTGGGAGGGTCTTCCATAAAGTCGTTGCGTTCAATATATATTTCACGTCCAAACGGAACCATTCTGCTTCCTGAGTTCTCGTCTTCGGGATTATTAATCAACTCAACCTCTTCCAATTGTCCTTCGGGATAGTTGGTAATAATTACCTTAACGGGGTCGAGCACTGCCATTACACGGTCGGTAACTTTATTAAGATGTTCGCGAACCGAAAACTCCAGTAAACCGACATCAATTACGTTGTCGCGTTTGGCTACTCCGATGCGGTCGGCAAAGTTACGAATGGATTCAGGTGTATATCCTCTTCGGCGCAGGCCTGAGATAGTAGGCATTCGCGGGTCGTCCCAGCCGTTAACAATTCCCTCCTCAACCAATTGAAGCAGCTTGCGCTTGCTCATAACGGTGTAACTCAGGTTTAACCGTGCAAACTCAATCTGACGGGGACGGTAATTACCCTCGGTAATTTGGTCTAAAAACCAGTCGTACAACGGCCGGTGGATTTCAAACTCAAGTGTACACAACGAATGTGTTATTCCCTCAATAAAATCCGATTGCCCATGTGCCCAGTCGTACATGGGATAAATATTCCATTTGTTACCGGTTCGATGGTGTTCGCTGTGCAGAATGCGGTACATGATGGGGTCGCGCATATGCATATTGGGTGAAGTCATATCAACTTTCGCTCTTAACACCTTGGTGCCATCTTCAAAATCACCGTTTTTCATTTGTTCAAAAAGGGCAAGGCTCTCCTCTACCGGACGATTACGATACGGACTTTCGGTACCCGGGCGGGTAGGAACACCCTTTTGTTCACTGATTACCTCCTGCGATTGCTCGTCCACATAGGCTTTACCCTCTTTTATTAGTTTAACAGCCCATTCGTAAAGTTTATCAAAGTAATCGGAAGCATAGTAAGGGCCTTCATCCCAGGTAAACCCAAGCCACTTAATATCTTCTTTAATGGAATCTACATATTCCACATCTTCTTTGGCAGGATTGGTATCGTCGAAACGAAGATTACATTTACCATTGTACTCTTGTGCCAACCCAAAGTTTAAACAGATGGATTTGGCATGACCAATGTGCAGATAACCATTGGGTTCGGGTGGAAAACGAAGGTGTATGCCTGTTTCATGTTTTTTATTCCGAATATCCTCTTCGATGATGGATTCGATAAAGTTCAGTGATTTTTTTTCCTTGTCGGGAGTTTCCATTTTGTGTTCAGTTTTTTAAAGCTGCAAAATTAGTCAGAAATGGCAGACAAAAAGGTATTTAAAAAAAATATGTTTAGGTTTGATTACAGCACCCGTTTTAAAACATTTATAAGGTTTGACATTTTGATGGGCTTGGTAACATAACCGTCAAAATTTATTTTATTTAGCTCTTTTAAATCGGCGTGAACGGTATAGGCTGTTTGTGCAATAACCGGAATTCCGGGATGTCTGCGTTTTATTTCCGATACAGCTTCATAACCATCCATAACAGGCATCTTTAAATCCATTAAAATCACATCAATTTCAGGGTTTTCTTCAAGTATTTCAAGTGCCTGTTTGCCGTTCCAGGCATGGTACAACCTGGTTTCAAATTTAGAAAGAATGGTTTCCAGTAACAAATAGTTGAGTTCGTTGTCTTCGGCAATTAGTATTGTTTTCTGATTTATATTGCCGGTAGGTTTCCTGCCTGAAGTTGCTTTATCGAAATCGGGTTTTTCGATGGGAAGCAAAACGGAAATCGCGGTTCCTTTACCAGAGGCCGATTTAAGCGTTATACTGCCTCTCAACATAGTTACATATGCTTTGGTCAGTGACAGACCGACTCCAACTCCGCCAAAACGTTTTGCATTGCCCGTTTCAACCTGCCGGTAAGGGTCGAACACAATTTCCTGAAGCTCATCAGGAATGCCTATTCCTGTATCTTCAACCGTAAACTTTAATTGGTTCTTGTCGGTTGTTGTTAACGAAACTGTAATTTGTCCCGAATAGGAAAATTTTATGGCATTGTCAATCAAATGCCAAATAATACGTTCTATTTTATAACCATCGGTAACTATTTCGGAATTGGATTTTCCAATGCTGTTTTGAAACCTGATAGTCAAACTTTTTTGCTCTACAAAATCACTAAAATTATCAATGGTATTGTTTATTACATCAACAATATTTACAACTGATTTGGTTACTTCGGTTTGATGGCTGTGTACCTTTGATATTTCAACAGTATCGTTTACAACATGCAGCAGTTGCTTACAACTTTGGTTAACAAGACTTGCATACTCTTCCTGAATATCCGGCGACAGGTTCGGCTCGGTAAGAAAAGCTGAAAACCCGATAATACCATTCATAGGAGTTCGGAACTCGTGTGATACATTATTTAAAAAGGCAGACTTAAGCTTGTCGCTCTCTTCGGCTTTTTCTTTGGCTTTTTGCAGCTCAGCAGTACGTTTTTGAACAGTTTCTTCAAGATTTCTTTTGTGCTCAAGCAGCTCTTCCGAGTGCTTTTTAATCTCCATATTTTGCTTTGAAATTAAGTCCTGCTGTTGTAATATCTCTTTGTTTTTTTGTATCAATAAATCGTTGGCCTTTTTCTTGTCCCGATACAACCAAATAAACAAAAGAATAATAATAAAAGCAATAATCAGGCTTGTTATCAGTATATATTTAATGGTTGTTTGAAACTTTATCTCTTTGGCCAATATTTCATCTTTTTTCTTTTGATTTAGTTTTTCAGCTTCCTTCTCCTTTTCGTATTTATACTGATACTCAAGTTTTGTAAATTTTCTAATGTTGTCATTATTAAAAACACTGTCGTTCAGATTTTTATACTTTACATGGTAGGTGTAGGCTTTTTTGTATAAACCCAATTTGGCATAACTTGACGATAAAATACCCAATACGTCTCTCAACAACTCCGTATCTCCGGTGGTTTTGGCAATCCGGTATGCTTTATCCGCATAGTTATTGGCCGTTTGGGGTTTGTTTAGGTCGAGATAAAGCAAGCTTAACTCTACATAGTTTTTAGCCTCCAGACTTTTATTTCCCGTTTTAACACTTAATGCTAACGAATGTGTAAAATATTTTTTTGCTTTGTTATATTTTTTTTGAACTCTATAAACTTTACCCATGTTAAGATACGACCAGGCAATACCTCTGTTGTTTTTTAACTTTTTATATATATCATTTGACTTTTTAAAATATTCCAATGCCTTTGAATACATTTTTTGAGAAAAGTAGTCAATGCCCATATTATGATAGATATCAGAAATACCAGTTGAATCGTGAGCTTTCTGATAGCTTTTCAGTGCGTTCAAATAATACTTTAATGCTGTGGGATACTCCTCCAATATGTCGTAAACAATGCCTATGTTTCCATACGAGCCGGCAATACCTTCTGTGTTATTTAATTTCTTTTCAATGGTCAGCGATTTTTGAAAATACTCAAGTGCTTTGGGGTAGTTACTCTCAATTTTATAAATAGCTCCTATATTGTTGTAGGTGTCGGACAAGCCCCGTTTGTTTCCTAATATTTCATTTTTACGCAATGATTTTTTGAAGTATTCAATGGCTTTGGTAAAATTCGATTTCATATAGTAACAGGCACCTAAAATGTTTTGTGCTTTGGCCGCCCCTTCCACATAATTTAATTCATTTGAAAGGTTGTTTGCAATTTCGGCGTATTTTAAAGTACTGTCGATGTTTATTGCAAAAAATTCTTTACTGAGTTTTAACGATAATATTACCCGGTTTGTATCTGCTTTGGAATGAGATAATAAAGCGTTTCGGAGACTATCGATGGTAACTGCTCCAACTGTATGGTTAACATTTAAAAAAGTAAAAAGTAAAAAAACTATCGAATAATTAATTAAACGTTTCATACCGGATGAGAGTATATTGCGGCAATCGACACCGAGCGATTGTCATCGGTTTAAACTTTGGGAAATTTAGCTTCTGTAATTCTGGTTTTGTTGCGACTGTAAATATAGGCTATTTTTATGAAATGCAGAAAATGTTACATCCAGTTTTTTTTACGGAAATAATAAACCAGAGAGACTGCTGCGAGAACCATAATTCCCATTAATATCCAAAATGCATAAACATTTTCCTGTAACGGAAGGAAGACGTTCATACCATACAAGCTGGTTACAAAGGTTAAAGGAAGAATAATAGATGAAATCAAAGTAAGTATTTTCATGATTTCATTGGTTTTGTTGGTCTGTAAGGAGTCAAACGTCACCGAAAGCCCTTCAATAAGGTCGGCATAATCTTCGGTCATATCCCAAATTTTGTTGTAGTAGTCAAGTATATTACCCCAATAGTCTTCCATGTTGTCGGCATATCCTTTAATACCCCCCGACTCAAACTTGTTAAACACCCGAAGCTGAGGCTTGAACATAGTATTAAGTACAATAATATTTTTCCGTGTTATCGACATACGTTCAATAATGCGTTCCGGATGGATGTTGAACAATTCTCGGTTTAAAAGCTCCAGCTCCAGCCCCATCTTTCTCATGATAAAAACCGATTCGGTCATCAACCGTTCAAGAATAGCATACAGCAAGGCATCGGAAGTAGCAACTTCAAAATCCTCTTCGTTTTTTTCCTGTTCCTGAGCTTCTTTGTATAATTTATCAATTACCCAATGCGATTTTCCTATGGAAATAATGTAATCTTCGCCCCAAAATATTTTTACCTCCTTGGGTTTTATAAAACGGTTTTGACTGTCAAATTTGGGGAAATGAAGGATAAGGAAATAGTATTCGTCATAAACGTCAATTTTAGGCCGTTGATTGGTTTGCTTACAGTCCTCAATGTCGAGCGGGTGAAAATGAAAAGTATTAAGTAAATGATTAAAATCATCTTCAGTTGGATTACTGACGTGATGCCATTTTAGCCTTCCCCCTAATTTTACAGTTTCTATCATAGGTTAATCTCCTATGTTTAAAGGAATATTGTTTTCAGCAATATTTCTCCGATGGTAATCGGAATTAATGTTTGTTTTATCTGATGCCAAAAGTAGTGAAAAGTAAGTAAAACAGGCAATCGTTGGAATAAAAACTTTTGTTTCCGGAGTTTGGGTAAGGTAACAATTTGTAAACTAAGGGATGGTTGTTTTATTACATCCGGTAAACAGCATTGCAAACAACAATATTGGAAACAATATAGATATTGAACGCAACAAAATCAAGTGATGTTTAAATTCATTTTAATTCGTGAAACCACCATATCGATGGCCACTCTGTTTTTACCACCCTGCGGAATAATTACATCGGCATATCGTTTGGTCGGTTCAATAAATTGCTGGTGCATGGGCTTAACAAACCGGTCGTAATGGTTGAGCGCATCGTTGTAGTTACGGCCTCTTTCCTGAATATCACGGCGGATAATACGCATAAGCCTGTCATCGCCGTCAGTATCCACAAACAGCTTAATATCAAGCATGTTTCTAAGCTCTTCGTTGGTAAAAATCAAGATGCCTTCCACAATAATTACCGGGTGAGGGTCAACGGGAATGCTCTCCTTAGCGCGCGCACAGGTTACGTACGAATAGATGGGCATTGGAATGGTTTCGCCCTTTTGCAGTTTGTTAACATGGTTTATAAGTAAATCAAACTCAATGGAGTTGGGATGGTCGAAATTGATCTTTTCTTTTTCTTCCTGCGAAAGGTGTCCGTTGTCGTAATAATACGAATCCTGCGAAACTACGGCAACCGCATGAGAGGGAAGCTCTTCCACAATTTTTTTAACAACAGTTGTTTTTCCGGAGCCGCTACCCCCTGCAATTCCAATGATGAGCATGACGGTTTGTTTAATGTTTTGTCAAAAATATAAAAAACTCGTTTGCCATTGATAAGGATGCAAAATTTACCCTGTTTTTGTTGAATAAGGTACGATTAATATTTTATACGGGTTTTTTAGTACTTCCTTCTGCATCACTCACTCTTTTTCCTACTTTTAGCCCATGAAAACAACATGGAAACAAGCCCTGTCGGTTCATTGGGAAAATACCGATGTATCAGGCAAGTTAAGCCTTTCGGGCCTGGGGCAACTTTTAATAAAT
>JALVAQ010000082.1 GCA_027011095.1 Bacteroidales bacterium | reverse complement strand
ATAAGTTTAAAAAATTTATTCTCTTTTTTATTCTTTTTTTAATTGTCATTGCTTTGGCTGCAGGATACTATCTGTATCAGGTTATCTATGCGCCCAACACATGGACGCCCGATGGCAAACCGGTAGCTGTAAATGTTCCCACGGGAGCCGATTACAGTATGCTGAAAACAATTCTATATCAAAACGGATTGATTATCCATCGTAATAATTTTGAATGGGTGGCCGAAAAAAAGCATCTCGACAAATTGGTAAAACCGGGCCATTATCTCATAAAAAATGCCATGCCCACCCTTGAGTTGGTAAATATGCTTCGTTCGGGCAGCCAAACGCCGGTGAAGGTAACTTTTAATAATGTGCGCGATGTATATCAACTGGCTGCCGTGGTCAGCAAGCAAATTGAAGCCGACTCGGCTGATATCGTTCATGTTATTCAGGATTCGGTTTTTTTACACAGGCTCGGATTAAACAAAACCACTGCTGCTGTGATATTCCTCCCGAATACTTATGAGTTTTGGTGGAATACCGATGCTGAAGCTTTTATTAGCCGGATGGTTCAGGAGTATTATAAATTTTGGACTGACGATAAAATTAAAAAAGCCAATGAGGCAGGGTTAACAAAAACGGAAGTGTCGATATTAGCTTCTATTGTTGAAAAAGAAACCACCAAAAACGATGAAAAGCCAATGATAGCAGGTGTTTACATCAACAGGCTTAAAAAAGGATGGCGTTTGCAGGCAGATCCAACGTTGGTTTACGCACTGAATGATTATTCCATAAAACGAGTATTAAACAAATATAAATTGATTGACTCGCCTTACAACACATACAAGCATCTTGGCTTACCACCGGGCCCCATTTGTATTCCCTCCATTGCATCTATTAATGCTGTATTGAATTACAACCATGGTAATTACTTCTTTTTTTGCGCCAAAGATGATTTTTCGGGCTATCATGTATTTGCCAAAACAAACCGTCAGCATGCCAAAAATGCCAAAAAGTACCGTGAAGCATTGAATAATATGAACATCAAACATTAAAGCTAATACCTGCTCTTTTTTCCCTGCCATGTATTGCGTCTCTCCATCTCCTTTTCAATGGCAAGATTTATTTGGTCGTTGCGGATTTTACCCCAGCCGGGGCCTACCAAAAAGCGAGGGGGCACCTCGCCGGCAAAACGTTCTACAATAAATGAAGGGTTCAGTTGTTCAACATAACTGATTATAAAGTCAACATACTCTTCAAAAGAGAAGAGGTCGTAATCATCGGGATGTTTGCTAAAATCGACTGCCATGGCGGTTCCCTGTACAATTTGAAGCTGATGAAACTTAATGGTCGTTAACGGAAGTGACGACACCTCTTTTACGGAATTTATCATCATTTGGCGGCTTTCACCCGGAAGGCCGAAAATAAAATGCGCCCCCACCGGCAGGCCGTAAGCGGCAGTTGCTTCAATGGCCTCCCTGGACTGCTCATAGCTGTGCCATCGATTGATGCGTTTCAGGGTTTCATTGTAGATGCTTTCGACCCCGTACTCAACCATGATGTAATACTCTTTTGAAAGTGCGGCGAGGTATTCCAGCTTTTCCTCATCCACGCAATCGGGACGCGTTCCTATTACAAGTCCCACAACTCCTTCAACCGATAAGGCCTGTTCATAAAGCTCTTTCAGGCGTTCAATTGAAGCATAAGTATTTGAATAGGGCTGAAAATAGACAAGATAATCCTTTGCCCTCCGGTATCTCACTTTGTGAAACTCAATTCCCTCCATTACCTGCTGCTCAATAGGTTTTGAAGGATTGCAATAGGATGGATTAAAAGCCCGGTTATTGCAGTAGGTACATCCGCCTTTGGCAAGTGTCCCGTCACGATTGGGGCAGGTAAAACCTGCGTCAACACTAATTTTTTGCACCCTTCTGCCAAAGGTTCGTTTAAAATAATCGGAATAGGCATTGAACCGGCGAGGATGCCCCCAGGGATAAATATGGTCTGTCATTTTGCAAAAATAGAAAAAGGCTGTCCAAAACCGGACAGCCTTTTAAATAAGTTATGAATGGGAAAAGTCATAAAACCTTATTTTGTTTATCATCTTATTACGAATTAGTAGCACGCTCCAATAATTTTAAAATTGAAAAAATAAATATGGCCGAAAGCAGTGTAAGTACTACCAGCAATCCGAAAAACTGCCACAACTGCCACTTATCCCAAAAGGGGCCTATTAAACCGGCAGCAAGATTTCCTATGGCCGTGGCACCGAGCCATCCACCCTGTGCCAGTCCTTTGTATTGTGGAGGCGCGACTTTAGAAACAAACGATATGCCAATGGGGCTAAGGAAAAGTTCGGCAATGGTAAGAGTAAAATAGGTTCCAATCAGCCAAAACGGCGAGCGAAGGGTATCGGAAACACCTCCCTGTTGTGCAAGGTCGTGCGGGCTGATTAATCCGCGAGAGGCCAAAACCATGATAAAAAATCCGATGGCGGTAATAATCATTCCTATTCCAATTTTTTTAGGTGATGACGGCTCTTTATCCCTTTTGCGCAGATAGGCAAAATATCCCACAATAACAGGCGTAAAGAAAACTATAAATATTGGGTTAAACTGTTGGAAAGTTTCAGGAGAAATAGGATTTCCTTCGGGTTGAAGCTGCGAAATAGAATAGTATCCGGCTATAATTGAAGCAACTGCAACAACAGCTCCCGACAGGCGAACCTTTGGCGAGTTTCCTTTTCCAACCAACAATACGAAGCCCAGAATTCCGATTAAAATGGGCAGAAACGTTGATAAGTTAAATACAATGGCAGTAGCTTTATTTACCGCACCTACCGTATAGTCGCGAGCAAAAATGGTAAGGGTAAAGCCATTTTGATGAAATGCCATCCAGAAAAATATTACAACCAAAAATACCAGACCCAATGCCATCAAACGGTCTTTGGTTTGTTTGGGTGATAACTCAACAACAGGTTCAGTTTGCAGCGCCTTTTTCTGTTTATGGGTAACATCGGCATGTTTGTAATACTTTCTAAAACCTATAAAAATGGCGAGCGAAAGAATCATACTCACACCTGCTACGGCAAATCCCGAATTATATGCTTTACTAATGGCATCGATATAATGATGTGAAAACTCAGTAAGGTTTGTAAAAGCTTCTCCCATTTGTTCGTGGGCAAAGGCTGATAACTCTTTGGTGTTTTCTAAGGTACCGTTTAGGTAACTATGCGCAAGCGAAGGAATTGACTTGTCATACTCAAGACCTTGCATACTCAACACCCACTTACGCATTGCTTTAGCGGCACTGGGGGCAAAAAAGGCGCCAATATTAATACCCATGTAAAAAATATTAAACGCCGAATCGCGCAACTTACTATATTTGGCCTCATCATACAGATTGCCGACAAGGGCTTGCAAATTACCTTTAAACAAGCCGGTACCGAGTGAAATAACGGCAAGAGCACCATAAATAAACCATTGACCTGTTCCGGGAACAGCTAGCATAAAATAACCTGCAAACATCACAATTGTTCCAAGAATAATTGTTTTGCCATATCCTAAAACATTATCAGCAATATATCCGCCTAGCAATGGAAGAAAATAAATTCCGAAAAGAAATCCTCCGTAAACATGTCCTGCTTCAGTGGCCGACCAGCCAAATTTTGACTGGAGATACAATACAAAAATAGCAAGCATGGTATAATATCCGAATCGCTCGCCCATATTGGCAAAAAATGCCACATATAATC
>JALVAQ010000081.1 GCA_027011095.1 Bacteroidales bacterium | reverse complement strand
GTTATCAAAGGGTCAATTGTATTATCTATAACTAAAGAAGTACTATACCCCTCACTTTCTGGTATATGCTTTCATAATTCTTTTTCTTATTTGTTATAAACAGATGCTTCAGCTTTTCGCATTGCATCACTAGCAGAAATTGCTTTACCTACAAATGTCCAACCTGCGTAACTAACATAAGTATCTTTACTTATGGAATCCCATTTTACTTCGTAGGATTTACCTTTTCCAGATTTTACTCTTCCGATTTTTTGTGCTGCCATTTTGATTATCTTTAAGTTATTAACCAAGTTTTGAAAAAAAGCTTTTTTTCTGAAATGCGGATATTGGTATTTCAGCATTGCATATTGGGCATAATTTATAGCTGTAGATTGTTTTACATCCAACACATTGGATTTCATCTGGTGAAATTTCAATATATCCTTTTGAGCCGCATACTTTTTCACCGCCAAAGAATTTTTTTTTCTTCATAGTACAAACTCCAAGTTCAACTATATGCCCATTTGGGCATGTTGCTTCTGCTTTGTGATTCATAATAATAAATTTTTTTAATGCACCAATCTCTTATATTAGGACTGGATAGGATTGTAAATACATAAATTATTTCTATTTATCATATCTTTTTCATAACTAATATTTTAAACAAATTTACCTGTTTTTTATATTCTTTTTATTAGCATATATCGTTCCGGTAAAAGGAGGTAAAGTAACTAAAGACCCTTTATTAAACCAAAAACCATTTAAATTTTATCCGCATAGATTGTCGTGTTATGTTGCTATCAAATGTATTTAAAATACCAATTATATACCAAAGGCTTTTTTTAGTAATTACCATTCGGGTAAAATCATAAATAACCGGTAAAGAACCGGGTAAATTCGGGAGGGAAAATTGGAGATTTTGCAGGAAACTATTGTGGGTTGATGTTGCTCAACTGCTCAATAACGTCTGTTTTGCGCCTTTTGGCGATGGTGAAAGTGGTGCCGTTGTGTAAAATTAGTTGATTATTACGTTTAATAATTTTTTTTACTTTTTCGCCATTCACCAATACCGATTGGCTGATGCGTAAAAAGTTAAATTCTGATAGTTTTTCGTCAAAGTATTTAAGGGTTTTTGTGGATATTTTTACCTCCTCTTTCCCGGGCAGTTCGTAATGGATGTTGGTGTAATTGCCATCGGCTTCGCAATAGAGGATGCTGTCGATGGAGATGAGTGAGTATTCGGTTTTTTCGGATATTAAAATGCTTTTTGATTTATAAAACCGGTAATCCGACAACAAGCCCACAATTCTTTCGGGAGTTAAAATTCGGGCTTTGGCTTTGTTAATGGCGTTGCGCAGCTCTTCGCCCTCCACCGGTTTTAGTAAATAGTCGATGGCATTGGCCTTAAAGGCCTTAACGGCATACTGCTCGAAAGAGGTGGTAAATATGATAGGGTAATCATGTATTTTTAGTTTTTCCAGGAGATCAAATGCCGACATATCGCCCAGCTCAATGTCGAGCAACAGCAAATCAATTGTCATTTTTGGCAGTAGTGCCAATGCTTCTTTTCCCGAAGTGGCTCGGGCAATAATGTTAACCTCCGGGGCAAATTGTTTTAATTTGCTTTCGAGATGCTCCATGTAGATGGCTTCGTCTTCAACAATTACTGCATTAATCATGGCTATTATCCTTTTGAAATGGTAATTATCACTTTTGTGCCTTCATTACTGCTGACAAAGTTAACAAAAGAACCTTTACCCATCAGCCTGATGCGTTCTTCCACAATTTTCATGCTCAGCCTGTTGCCATCGCTTTTTTTCCGTCTGGTATTGTCCATACCGGGGCCATTGTCCTGAACCGTTATGATGGTGTTGCTATCCTGCTGTTCTACTGTTATCAATATTTTACCTTCACCGGCGGGCAACATTTTTACCCCGTGTTTTATGGCGTTTTCAACAATAGGCTGAATTAAAAATGGAGGAATATTGATTTTGCCGGGATGAACCACCGGGTCAACCATCATTTGAAAAGTAAAATCCCTGCCATGAATTTTTTCCAGGCCAACATAATTTTTTATAAGGCCAAGTTCCTCTTCCAGCGTGATGGTTTCTTTCCTGAGAAAAATAAGGTTTTGTTGCAGAAATCTCGAAAAAGTACGGGTATATTTGTTTCCTTCCGTTATTTTTCCTGCTTCGAAAAGAAGAGTTATTTTATTGGTACAGTTAACAATAAAGTGGTTATCCATTTGGTTGGTAAGGGCAAGGTTTTTAAGTTTAAGCACCTCCATTTTGCCTTTGTTCTTTTTTTGCTCACGTTTTTTTACATACCATAAAAGCAGGATGATAATAACAACAAATAATAAGCCTGAAACAACAAGAAACCATGTTTTTTGGTAAAAACGGGGCAGAATAGTAAAATGAATTTCAGTTGCCTCTGCCCTACCGAACAGATTGTTAGAAGAAGCTTTAATGATAAACTGATACTCGCCGGATGGTAAATTAATGAAAGAGACATTTCGTGCTTTTTGCACAGATGTCCAAATCCTGTTGTTGGTTTTCAAGATATATTTATAACTTGTGTGTTCGGGATTAATTTGATTGATACTTAAAAATTCAATTTTAATATTATTCAAATCAGGTGGAATAATTATCTCCTTATTTATATCAATAGCTGAATAAAGTGAATCTCCCGGAGAAATGTAGAAACTAATAATTGATGTGGTTAATGACGTTGTTGAATAATTTAGTTTTTTTGGAAATATCTTTACCACGTTATTGGCGGTCGGAAGTAAAAGCTCACCTTTTTTATTTTTGAAAAAGGAGTTTTGTTGGGGGCTGTTTCCGAAATAGCCATCGTTCCAGTCAAAATAAGTTATAAATGCCTCCTTATGATTGTAATAATCATTTAGATTAACAACATATAAAACATCCTGTCCGGCAACAAACAAACGGTTATTTTCAATAATTAATGATGATAATTCATTATCTTTCGGAATCTCTTTCATAAAAAAAGCGGTGTCGTTTAACATAATAAATAAACCGTTACCCGTTGCTGCCCAAACAGTATTTCTGTCATCAACCAAAACCGAGTTAAACCGTTCTTTTTTATTAAGATACTTTACCTGTCCGGTATTCGGGTTAAATTCCAACAGCCCTTTTGACAATCCCAACAATATTTTACCATTACGTTTAGCCAATGAAATAATAGTAAAATAATTTCCAATGGAAGTTATGTCAAAAACCGTATCGGTTGAAAAGTCTTTATGTAAGCTTACAAGTGTCCTTAGGTTACCAATTAAAATCGTACTGTCTTCAACATCCTTTAAAAGTGCCAAACTTGGTTGTTTTAATTTGTCATCATAGGTAATTAGCTTATTATATGCTGGTATATATCTTGAAACTCCGGGATATGTACATACAAATAAATCGTTGTTAAATCCTGTACAAGCTCCCATGTAACATTTCTCGTAGTTGGCACCGGAAACATCAACTTTCATTTCACAACCGTTTTTATAAAAATGGATTCCTCCATTATACGACCCCAACAATAGAATTGAGTCGTTTATTTCGGCAGCAGCCCAGATATTATCAGGATACCCTTGTTTGGGTGTATAATATATAAAACGGTTCATAAAGATTTTTAATAATCCTTTTTCGGTTGCCACCCACTCGTTTTCGTTTGAATCGTAAAAAAATCCATTTATAATGCTATAATTTGAACTAAAATGGAATACTTTTTCACCTTCTCTGTATATGAGTTTTCCTT
>JALVAQ010000080.1 GCA_027011095.1 Bacteroidales bacterium | reverse complement strand
CATCAAAATAGGAATTAGCCCATTTTCACAATAAAATTATAGCAACATTTTACACCGATTTAAACAAATTTCCGTATATTAGCCACAACTAACTGCGCGCAAAGATTAAGTGGTAAAGATACGCTGTTGTAACCTTAAAGTCATGAAAACATTACTTGTTGCTACCGATTTTTCAAAAAATTCGCTTCACGTTTTGGAGTATGCCATTATGTTTGCCAACAATCTGGATGCAGCTGTTCATCTTGTTTGGGTTGACAATTCATCGCTTGATGATAATTTAATGGACACCATTGAGGAAGGGCTTCGCATTGAAAAGAAAAATTTCCTGAAGAAAATTGTTTCCGACTATAAATCAAAAGTTCCGGACAACAAGTTACAATATCACCTTAAAAAAGGTAAAGTATATCAGGAAATAGGCAAAACCGCCCGCCAGCTGAAAGCCGATATTATTTTTACCGGAACGCATGGTGTAACGGGGTTTGAACAATACTGGATAGGAAGCAATGCCTATCGAATTATGACATCGGCACCCTGTCCGGTAATTACCGTAAGAGGCGATTATAATTTTGAAAATGGCATTAAAACTATTTTATTGCCACTGGATAGTTCGCTGGAAACAAAACAAAAGTTGCCTTTTACCGTTGAATTAGCAAAACGTTTTAATGCCGTTATTCATTTATTAAAGGTATATAATTCACCCATTGGTGTTATTCGTAAACGAATTGACAGCTTTGGCCATGAGGCTGAGAAATGTATTTCCGATAAAAATATCAGGTATAAAATAGAAAGCGTGGAAGCTGTAAACGTTGCCGCTTCGATACTTGAATACGGCGAAAAAAACAGCGTGGATTTAATTGCCATTATGACGGAACAAAATATAACCACTGCCAACAAATTTTTAGGGCCTTACGCTCAACAATTGATAAATGGCGCAAAAGTTCCGGTTTTAAGTTTAAGAGATAAAGATTATAATTAGTTTTACTTTTTTTAAATATGTGTTTACTTTTGAACAAAACAATTTAATTATTTGATGAAAAAATTCTTATTACTCTTGGTTCTAACGGTTGTTGCTGTTGCAACGTACGCACAGCAAGGAAGTGTTGTAGTAAAAGCCGACCCTCGTGTTGACTCGTTAATTGCCATGCATGTTGCTCATGGCCGTGCTTATCCGCTGGTTGAGGGCTATCGAATTCAAATTTTTAAAGATTCGGGAAACGATGCACTGGACGAAGCGCATCTGGTAATGGATAAATTTCATGAAGATTTTCCTGAAATTGCTGCTTATCTTAGCTTTCAGGAACCTTATTACCGTGTAAGGGTTGGTGATTTCAAAACACGGTTAGATGCGCTGGGGCAGCTGGAAAAGATAAAGAAAAAATTCAGAAACGTATGGGTAATAAAAGATTATATCTATTTTTCCGAAAATCAAATAAATCAAAACTAAACAATTATGAAACGTATTGTTGTTGGAATCGATTTCTCCGATAATTCATTTAACGCCTTGGAACATGCCATATTAATTGCAAAAAAGGCCAACATGTCGGTAACCATGGTCTGGGTCGATCACATTGACTATTCAAAGGAGATTTTTAACATTGACCCCACTCACAGGCTTGATGCTGTGGCAAAGCAATTTAACGAGCTGATGAAAAAATATGAAGGCTGCTGCAACAATATTGATTTTGTAGTACGCAAAGGTAAGGTTTACAGTGAAATTTGTGATGTTGCCGACGAACTTAAAGCATATATGATTGTTGTGGGTACTCATGGGCTTTCGGGATTTGAAGAGTTTTGGTCGGGAAGCAATGCCAACAGGATTGTTTCGGCCAGCAATGTGCCGGTTCTTACCATCAGAGGAGGAAACGATATTTCGCAAAACCTCGACAGAATTGTTCTGCCGCTTGACAGCACAAAAGTTACCCGCGAAAAAATTCCGATTACTGCCGATTTGGCTAAATATTTTGATTCGGAAGTACATATTCTGGGGTTACAGACCTCCAGCCATACCGACATCAGGTACAGGATAAAAGCTTATGTTGCGCAGGCTGAAGATTATTTTAAAGAAAGAAACATTAAATTTGTTTCCGCATTTATGGACTCTGACCAAATTACCGATGACACCCTTGAATATGCTAAAAAAATAAAAGCCAATATGATTTCTATTATGACCGAGCAGGAAACCACCACCTCAAACCTGTGGATGGGGCCTTATGCCAGTCAAATGGTAAACCACTCACCCTTTCCGGTTTTAAGCGTAAAACCTAAAAGGACTGTTATTTTATAGGGCTTTTTAAAATTGGAAGTTTATAGCACTTTTTCCAATTTTGCAGCCGGGTTAATGGATTGGTAGAGCTTTACATAATAGTATTGACCGGAACAGGCTTAAAAACTCATCGTAAACTTAATAGGAATATTAAAAACAACCCTGATAGGTTTCCCTTTTTGGTAGCCGGGGGTCCATCTTGGCATTTTTTTTATTACTCTTACCGCTTCGGCATCCAAGCTTTTACATACCCCTCTTAGAACTTTTACATGGCTTATTGAACCATCAGTTTCGACAATAAATTGCATATACACTTTTCCTGATTTAAACTTCTTTTTTGCTTCTTGGGGATATCGGGTGTTGGTTGCAAGATAGGTCATAAGAGCATCTCTTCCTCCCGGAAAAGAGGGCATCTGCTCCACCACCTGAAAAACAGTAGTGTCGTGAAATGAATAATAATAAAACATGTTGCCATCATAAATCTGCTGTTCACGTATTGCGTAGCTAGTGTCAATATTTTGGTAATTAAAAATTACCGGGATAAACAGTCTCATATTAACTTTTTTACTGTTTAAAATTGCAGGCTCCGAAACAGGAAGCGCTTTAACAACTCTCATGGCCTCGTAATCATAAGCATTTAGAGTATCTTTCGGTTTCATCAAACCGACATCATAAATGCTTTTATCTTTACCAACAACAAATACAACATTTACCGTATCAATAATGCTATCCTTTATTATGTTTACCGGAAACCTTAACTTTGATTGTATAAAGTATGTCATTCCCATAGCTCCCACATCAAATACAGGTAAACTATCAACCTTGGAATAGATGTTATTATCCGCTCCGGTTTTTAATTTAAACATTACCATAACAGAAAAATAAGCCCGAACTTTTTTGCCGTTAATCATTCCCGGTTCCCATTTTGGCATGCTTGAAATAATTCTTACGGCCTCTTTGTCGCATCCGTATCCTATCCCTTTTAGTACCTGTATATTTGAAAGGCTGCCATCGGGTTCAACCACAATTTTTAAATATACTTTTCCCTGAACATTATTTTTCGCAGCAGAATCAGGATAGTTAAGGTTTGAATAAATGTAATGGAACATTGCCTTGTTACCTCCCGGAAAAGAAGGACTCTGTTCAACAGTTAAATAAATAGTTGTGTCCTTACTTGTTTGGCCTGTTACACTGTTGTAGTTGAAAACAAAAAGCAGTAACATTAAAGGGCTTAAAAGGGATGTGAAAGTTTTCATAATTGTTGGTATTTAGGGAATCCGTTTAAATACCAATCAAAAATAAAATATTATTTAATGATAACAACAAAAATGAAAAATCTAACGCACAGCTGCTTTCAACCACACGCAAAGTAAATTTACCAATTTACTAAAAATGCTTCACTATTATTTGTTTTAGTATTTTTGAAAAAACTTTTTTTATGATACGCATTAAAACACGTTTGATTTTTGCAGCGCTACTCTTTTTTATTC
>JALVAQ010000079.1 GCA_027011095.1 Bacteroidales bacterium | reverse complement strand
GTACCGGGTTGTAAAATGTTATCCCAACTACTGTTAAAATTTCCTGAAAAAGCGTTTACCGGCAATTGTTGTGTCATTGAAAAGGTTGAGTTAGCAGGAGTAGTCCAGTCGGCGTTAAGTTCATAAATTCGTAATTCGTCGGCAGGGTTGCTTTGTCCGTCGTCGGCAATGGTAATAAACTGTCCCGGAGTTCCGGCAGGTGCCCAGGGGCCATCGTTATCCAACGGAAGAATACAATGAAAACCATCAAATGTGGAAGGCCTGTTGGGATTATGAAAAGCAATCATTTGCGGATTAGCACCTCCGGCAACCATTACACTTCGTTCAAAAACATACACATCGTTACCTCCCGAGGTGTTGGTGGCCATATAATAACCATCCTGCCAGATACCGAATTTCATATAGTCGGGAGGGTCGTCCACATCAAAAGCCCACGAGTACCATGTCCCGGTGGGGTCGTTGGTGGTTGACACGGCTATCAACATATAATCGTTACCACCTCCCGACAGGGATGGGACCGAAAACTCGGCATAGAGCCATCTGTCGGCTTGTTCGTCCCAAAGCACAATGGGGTCGCCATCGTTGCGCGTGGCGCCGGGCAGCGTTTGGTCGAAAATGGTATTTAAATCGGAAGGACCAGCCGCTGAACTGCCATCAGGTTTGTTGAAAATCTGATAGGTAGTGTTTACTACCTGAAAGTAGTAACTGTTGTTAACACTTCCATTACAGTCGGGCGGGTAATATGGACTGTTTTGGCCGGCATAATTGTTTATTAAAGCTCGACTTTCGTTTTTTATCCACCCCTGATAGGTTTGCTCGTTGGGGTCGGCAGGCATTTGATTAAAGTCAGGTGGAAAAATATTTGGGTTTATGATCCTGTCTTCATGGTTGTTGTATTCAAACTCCTGATTCTGTGATTGCTGAGGAGTGGCTATGGGTGCATCTCTCAGAGGGGTTGAAATGCCAAAAAATTCAGGTGTCTTAATCAATGTGGGATGAACAACTTTTCCATGTGCCTGAATGGGTGGCTGCTGTGTATTTCTGCTTGTTTGGGCGAAAGTAATAATAGCAACAAATGTAAATGCAAGGGTAAAAATAATATGTTTCATAGTGTTAATTTAACAGTTAGCTGTTGTTTTATTAATAGATAAAAAATTATTACAAAGACGTATGCAATCAGGTACGCTTAAATAAAGGGGGCTAAAGTAGTAATTTTTTTATTATTTGACATATCGAACTTGTTTAAAGTCTTTTACTTAAACTACTCGTAAAATATTGTAAACCAGAAAAGTGAATATCTTTTTTTTATAGATCTACCCCTGTCTTCGCCGAAACGGCTACGTGCAGGCAGGCCTTAATCCCCTCCGAGGAGGGGAATGTGGAATTCATTTTCTGATTCACAACATTTTACATTCATTATCATTGGGTTAACTTTAAACAAGTTCATCAATAAAAACAGGAGTTTGCCATGGTAATTATTAAATTAAATCCGCTTTACAACTTCATCAAACGGCTTACGGATTTTGCGGCCTGTTTTTTTAAAATCATCGGGAGGATATCCGAGCGCGGCCATGCTATAAACTACTTCATTTTGGTTTAAGCCAATGGCTTTGGCCAACAGTTCATAATCGAAGGCAATAATCCAGCAGGCTCCTACCCCCTCGTTTTCAGCAGCTAAAACCATGTGATCCATGGCAATGGCAAGATCGGTTTCAATGGAGTTGTAGCCATCTTTAGGCCTGACCCACGATTTGGTTTTATCGCCGGTTACCACTATAATAGCAGGTGCTTTTTGAAACCACTCGCGTTGATAGGTCGCTTTTACTTCGGTTAGCTTTTTATCGGAAGAAACCAAAACAAATGTCCATGGCTGTCTGTTTGATGCTGATGGAGCCAGGCGTCCGGCATTGAGTATCCGGTTTAAAACCTCATCATCAATTTTTTTTGTCGCATCGAAACTCCGGATGCTTTCGCGGTTTTCAATCAAATTATAGTATTCCATGGTAATTTTTTGGTCAAAAATAAGCAATTAAACAAGCCGGTTGAGGATGAAGGTGAAAGAGAGAAAGGAACCCGTGAAAGCCTGTTTTTTTACCCTTTCATCCCATACGTGAATTACTTAAATTGTTACGTGATTCCTTTAAATAGATTGCTGGCAACAACAAACACCCCCATATTTTGGTTAATATTGTGCTGAAATAATTTAATTATTGAATCTAAAAACATTAAAAAAATGTCAAACGTCTATGAACAAAAGGTAAACGACTTTATGGCTAAAGTCATTGCCAAAAACCCAAGTGAAGTTGAATTTCATCAAGCAGTTCACGAAGTAGTTGAATCGTTAATTCCATTTATAGAAGAAAATCCTCAATACAAGGATGCAAAAATTCTTGAAAGAATGGTTGAGCCTGAAAGATTAATTATGTTTCGTGTTCCATGGTTAAACGACAAAGGTGAAGTTCAAATCAACCGCGGTTTCCGTATTGAAATGAACAGCGCCATTGGCCCTTACAAAGGCGGACTTCGTTTCCATCCTACCGTAAACCTCGGAATTTTGAAATTCCTTGCTTTTGAACAGGTATTTAAAAACTCACTGACAACCCTTCCTATGGGTGGTGGTAAAGGTGGTTCTGATTTTGATCCTAAAGGAAAATCAGACAACGAAGTAATGCGTTTTTGCCAAAGCTTTATGAGCGAACTTTTCCGTCACATTGGGCCAAACACCGACGTTCCTGCCGGTGATATTGGTGTTGGTGGCCGCGAAATCGGATTCCTCTTCGGACAGTATAAAAAATTACGCAACGAATTTACAGGTATCCTTACCGGAAAAGGCCTCGAGTGGGGTGGTTCATTAATTCGTCCCGAAGCTACCGGTTATGGTGCTACCTATTTTGCTGAAGAGATGCTGAACACACGTGGTGACAGCCTTAAAGGTAAAATTGTTGCTGTTTCAGGTTCAGGTAATGTTGCTCAGTATGCAACTGAAAAAGTTACCCAAATGGGTGGTAAAGTTGTTACCCTCTCCGATTCATCGGGTTACATCTACGATCCCAATGGCATTGATGCCGAGAAACTGGCCTTTGTTTTGGAACTGAAAAATGTTAAACGTGGCCGTATTAAAGAATATGCCGACAAATATGGTGTTGAATTCTTTGAAGGAAAACGTCCATGGGGTGTTAAATGTGATGTTGCCATGCCTTGTGCTACTCAAAACGAAGTTAACGAGGACGAAGCTAAAACACTCATCGCCAACGGATGCTTTGTTGTTTCGGAAGGTGCTAACATGCCTTCAACTCCCGAAGCCATTGCCGTTTATCAGGATGCTAAAATCCTTTACGGTCCCGGTAAAGCTGCCAATGCCGGTGGTGTTGCCGTTTCAGGTTTGGAAATGAGTCAAAACTCAATGCGTTACAACTGGACACGCGAAGAGGTTGACGCCAAACTGCATCAAATTATGAAAGATATCCATTCAACTTGTGTTAAATGGGGTAAAGAAGGTGATTACATCGATTACTTTAAAGGTGCTAACATTGGTGGCTTTGTTAAAGTTGCTGACGCTATGCTCGCACAAGGATTGGTATAAAACCTTAAAACAGCTTATTGATAAAAAGCCGCTTCCGAAAGGAAAGCGGCTTTTTTGGTTTTTACCGGCTGTGCAGAGAGGGCTGTTTCCGGGTCGTTATTTCAAAAATATTTTTACCACCTCTATATCTTCGGGACGGGTAACTTTGATGTTTTTGGGGTCGCCTTCAAATATAAAGGGTAT
>JALVAQ010000078.1 GCA_027011095.1 Bacteroidales bacterium | reverse complement strand
CGGCTGTCCCACGAGCTTGTGCTGAACAACGCATATCTGAACGTTAAACCAACAGGCAACTTTGCAGGCCGGTATAACACATCCTGATAAAGTAAATATCCGGTTTCTGCATGGCCGGTTTCAGGGCTGTGATATACTACGTATTCAAGTCTGTTTTTCAGTATAAACGAGTGCGACAAATTCCATGAAACGTTAAACCGGAGATTATCCTGCCTTATATTGTCTGTTCGAGCTATAAAATCGTAAGCTCCGTTAAAGTTTTCCTGTTTTAGTTTATGACGATACTTCAGGTACATGGTTGCTCTGCGCGAGGGTGTATAATTGAGTTGAAACAGAAAATCTTTTCCGTACGAAGGAAAATCGGCCTGAAAACGCAGCCAGGGAAACCGGTAGTAATCCACATATCCCGACAGTGAAAAACTTTTTGACAGCATGGCCAGAAACCCAAAATAAACGCCCTCTTCATTGCTTCCGTTTTGTGTGGCACCGAACGGGTAAGCGTAAAAGTTGTGATATTTTTTACTGTAGTTGTGATAGGTGATGTTAAATAAAAAGCGGTCGGTAAACCCGGTATTTACCCCTGCAATAAGTGCCCTGCCACCTGTTTGTGTTGCCGACACTTCTCCAAAAAAGTTTACTTTGTTTAAAACAACATTAAAATCGATTCCAACATGGGTTTCCTCTTTTCCGTTGAATGAAAACGTTTTGTAGGGTGCATCATCTGCTAAAACAGGCTTGTTTAACAACGAATGGTAGGCTGTTGCACCCAATTCGATAAACCGGTGTCTGAACCGCAAATGACCCCCGTAAGCCCGAATGTTAATGGCATCTTTATCAAGCAACTCGTTGATGGTTCGATGCATGCCTGTTTCCTGAATGGTGGTAACCACCGGCTGCTCCAGTGTGTCGGTTTCAAGCAGGTTGGCATCAATATGGTTGTTGGAGTAAAAACCTGTAAACCGCAACGATTTCCATTGCAACGTGGCAGCCGCCCCCCGTAAAAACCTGTTTTCGTTTACCGATGTGTTGGGACGTAATCCGTTGCCATAACGCTTTATGTAAATGGCTTGCGCCGATTTACCAAAGGCAAGTCCCGTCCACAAATTTAAACCCTGCCCAAACTCAAGATGATAATCGCCCACAACAAGCTTTTTGAGCAATCCCATGTCTGCGAGATAGAAGTGAGCCGAATAAAAATCGAAATAGTTGGTAATTTTAGCGCCTACAACCTTTAAAACTGTGTCGGGCAGGCTGCTTTTACTCCACACTTCACCGGCATCTTTTTCCAGTGTAAAACCAATGCGGATACGTTTCCGGTATTGAAAAGCATAACGGGTATAAAGCTTTAACGGACTTCCCAGATAGGCAGTGCCGGGGCTGTAAACGGCCGAATCGGCAGGAATTTTATACCCTTCACTTTTTTCAAGTGTTTGCCGATATCGCAGCAACAGCTGATGTTGTCCGTAGCGAAACACTTTTTTCAACTTCAACGGTTCTGCTTTTTGTATTGATCCGAAACGCACAAAAGGTAGCAGCCGCTGTATAATCTCCCTATTAAGGCCATCCACATAAATTAACTCGTACTCCGAGATGATATTGCCGTTTTGTTCGCGGTATCGTTTTATGTTGTTAATCTGAACATCGTTTAGCAATTTCAGTTTTTCCAGTTCGTCAATATTGTCCTTATCGTTAATATTGATGGGATGCTTCCGGTAATAATTATAATCGTCCAGCAAATCGGAATAGTCTAAATTCAAATCTGTTCCCGAGGCAATGTCTTCCATTTGGTCGGTAATAAACTCTGTTTGGTTTATGGCTGAAGTGTCGGGTTGTTGTGCCATTGCCGGCAGCGACAAAAGCAACAATAATATTGAAAAAACAAAACGAAACCTGATATGTGATTTGGCAGCCATCTCAATTAAAATGCATAGGTAAGTGATGCCTGCGGCGTGAATCCCAATGTTTGATGCATAATAGCCGCTATATCGAACCGAAAACCTTTTAGCTTAAGGCCAAAGCCCATGGCAAAAACCTCCTCTCCCGATGAAAACCCGGTGCGCATATAAAACTTTTCTTTAAGGTTGTATTCCAGTCCGCCCCTGATAATAATTTTCGGATAGAAGCTATTTTTTTCTGCTTCGGCGGTAGCCAAAAAAGCGTTCGAAAAATGCCATGTAATTCCAAACCTGAGGATAGCCGGGATTCGTTCGTCGGCATAATCGGAAAGCTTAACCCTTATAGGATTATAGAGATAGGCTCCCAGTGTAATCTCGCTGGTTATATCCGATTGAACACCAAACTCAAAAGTTACATTTTTTTTGGAGCCGTAACCATCACCAAGGGTAGTTTGAAGGTAATCGAGCTGCAATCCCATGCGAAGGTATCGGCCAAAAGAACGCGCATAAAGTAATCCCGCCTTTATTTCGTTGTATTGTTGGTATCCAAAGTAGTTAAAATCAACCCCCAACACACCGGCTTTTGTGGGATAGGCAAATGCTGCCGTTTTGTTGCTCAATTGGTTCAAGCTAAATTTACTTTCGTATAAAATGCCTGCTGTAGGGCGCTCCAGTGTTGCCAGTCCCGCCTGATTGTTAAGTATATTCCAGAACCCGGTCAACGCCACCGATGAACGGCACATCCCGGCGCTGCGGGCACTTTGCGGAAACAATCCTCCCGCTGCTTGTAAGGCAGATGACATCAACAAAACTGTAACTACGAGCAAATAACGAAGTGACTTTATCAATAACATAGTAGTAGTGAGTTTTTTGTGCCATAAAAGTACAAATTTATTGCTGAAAATCAAATGTTTTGAAAACCTTATCTTTGTAAAAAGAAAAAATGGTTAGCCTATGAACCCGAAAGTTATCAAATTTTTAAAATTATTGCAACAAAACAACAACCGCGACTGGTTTTCCGAAAACAAGCAATTGTACCTTGACGCCAAAGCCGAATTTGATGATTTTGTAAACCACCTGATTGGCGGTATCGAATTATTTGATGCTTCCATAAGAGGGTTGAGCAGTAAAAATACAGTGTACCGTATTTACCGCGATGTAAGATTTTCGAAAGATAAAACGCCCTATAAAAGGTATTTTAGCGCCTACATTGCTCCGGGTGGACGAAAGTCAAAAATGGCAGGTTACTACATTCATATTGAGCCTGGAAATTGTTTGGCAGGGGGCGGTTTACACTGTCCGGCAAAAGAAATACTTAACGAGGTACGCTTTGAGATATACAATAATCCTGAGGAATTTACAGGTATCATTGAGGATAATTCCTTTAAAAATGTTTTTGGAAAAATAATTGGCAATAAGCTGATAAGGCCACCCAAAGGGTTTCCCAAAGAGTTTCCTTTTATTGACCAAATTAAACACAAGGAGTACATTGCCGTTCATCAGTTTCCGGATGAATTGGTTACTAACGACAAGTTTATACCCTATTTGTTAAAGGTATTCAAAGCACTTAAACCCATGAATGATTTTTTAAACAGGCCGTTGATTGGATAAAGGCAAATAAATTATTAATCAGGGTACGCAATGCGCACATGATTGATGTCGAGCAATTTCTTTTTAAGCACCTTTTTAACTTTTGTAATTTCTTTAAAAGTGATATTGGCATTGGCAAACTGGTTATCTTCAATCAGAGCGTTGACAATGTTTTCAACAAGGTCGTTAATTTTTTGTTCATTGGGGTTGGAGATACTTCTTGACGCTGCCTCCACCGAATCGGCCATCATTACAACGGCTGTCTCCTTTGAAAAAGGAATGGGG
>JALVAQ010000077.1 GCA_027011095.1 Bacteroidales bacterium | reverse complement strand
TGAGCTGTCAATCTCCAGTCCCGGATTTTTTTTCTTTTCAAGACGATAAAAATATTCCACCATCCGTGTACCGTGATGCGTGCGAATAAAGTCGATTACCTGCTCCGGAACTTTAGCTTTTCTGGCCATCTCGATACCATCGAGCACGTGGGCTATTATGATACGGGCACTCTCTTCGTACGACAATTCATCATGCGGATTAAATCCGGCTGACTGATTTTCAATAAAATAGGTGGGGTTATTCATTTTTCCTATATCATGGTACAAAGCACCTGTACGGGCAAGCAGTGCATCTCCGTCAATTTCGTACAATGCCTCTGCGGCAAGGTTTGACACCTGGAGTGAATGCTGAAAAGTACCCGGTGCTTTTACCGAAAGGTCGCGCAACAAGGTGTTGTTGGTATTCGATAATTCCAAAAGCGTTAAGTTGGTAACAAGCCCAAAGAGCTTTTCGTAGAAAAATACAATGGGAAAAGCTAAAAACAACAATACCGCATTGATGGCGGTAAACTCAACAAAGTCTATCGAAAAACCACTTAAATTTCCTTCACGCGAGAAAAGCATGCTGATATAAACTACAATATAGGTAACGAATGTAAAAAGCGATGCTCTGGCAATTTGTATACGATGATCCCAGTTTCCAATGCTGAATACTGCAACCAGCCCGGCAGCAAACTGCGTATAAAAGAACTCAAAGCTGTTGGGAGCAAAAAAGCCAATCAGCATTACCGTTATCAGATAAATAACAATGCCGGTTCCATGGTCTAAAAAGGCAATCAGGAGAATGGGCAAAATCACAAAGGGGATGGCATATACATATTCCGGAAAAGATTTAAAAATATAAAAAGATAACGCCACCAACGAAACTTGTGTAATTAAAATCAGGTTGATGTATTTAAGTTCGTTAAAGAATTCAAATTTGTAAAATCTGAGAAACAGATATTCAAGCAAAAACAAAAGCGATATTAAAAGTGTAATGCCAAGCAGTACGTAATATTTGTGTTTGCTGTTTCCGTATTCGGTTTCATACATTTTTTTCAGCGACAGCAAAATCTGATTTTTTTTCGGCGTAACCAACTCACCCTTTGAAATAATCATTTCACCTTTTTGCATCATCCCAAACGAGGGCGAAATATGGTTAAGCAGTTCCTGCATCGCCGTTTCGCTTTTCGATTTATCGTAAACTACATTCTGAACCAGTGCCCGACTTATGGCGCCAAGCACAATGGTGCTGTCTGCTCTCTTATCCTTTCGTATTTGAGATTGAACATAATCCAGCGCTCCCCTTATGGTGAAGAAATCTCCCAACGTGGCATCAGTGCCCAAATTGTTTTTAATCAGCTTAATCCTGTAGCTGGAAGGTTTGCCTTCAATTACATTGTCAGTGCGAATAATGCCTTTGTTTTCAACAGCTAAATACAGTTTTTTCGTATATTTTAAACATTTTAACGAATCTCTGGTTCGTTTTCTTCCCTTTTTTAAATCGGAGTGCCATAAAGTTGCAAAATTATTTTCTAACACTTTCAGGTTATTTTTGGCAATGTTTTCGTCGTAATTAAAAAAAGGCTGAAAGCCCTGTAAAATCTTTTCTTTCTCTTGCGATATCTGGTCTTTGGTTTTTAAAATGGCAAAATCGAAAGGGGCAAGCAGGTCGTTATGTTTCCACGGACTACCTATTTGAAACTCATATTTAAAGATACTGTCTTTGGGGCTAAGCCACGAAACCAGTCCGATAGCAATAATAAACACTAAAATTTTTAGTATTTCGTAATAATATTGTTGTAATTTTGAAAAGAAAGAATTCATTAGCCTTTTAAAAAGATTTTGAGCAAAAATAAGCATTTATAATTGTTAATGATATAACCCCGAAAATAATAGCTAAAATGAAGTACGGAATATGCATGCTTGCCGCTGTTGCTGTAAGAGAAGCCCCATCAATGAAAAGCCAAATGACCAATCAGCTCCTGTTTGGTGAGTTGGTTATTATAAACGACACTGTTAACGACTGGTTTTTAACCGAAACCGCAGATGATGGCTTTACAGGATGGGTTCAAAATAATCAACTAAAAGAGTTATCAAAGGCTGATTTTAACACCTTAAAAGAAGCAAAGCCATATTACCTGCAAACTTTATCGGCACAAATAAAAGTAAACAAATCAATTATACCGGTATTTAGAGGTGCCAGGTTTCATGGTTGGAAGCAGGGGGTTTTTACTATTGCAGGCGAAAAGTATTATTATAAAAAAGCAGTTCATGGTGTTCCTGAAAATGCCGGAAGTCGTGAAATATTAAAAGTGGCAGGTTACTATTTAAATGTTCCCTATTTGCAGGGAGGTCGCACGCCCCTTGGTATTGATGGTGCTGCACTGGTTCAGATGGCCTTTAAAATGAATGGGATTAACTTGCCACGGTATGCTGATCAACAGGTTGGCAAAGGTGAACAAATATTATTTGTGGAGGCCTCGGCACCCGGCGACCTTGCTTTTTTTGAAAGTGATGACGGAACCATTTCGCATGTGGGCATCATTTTAAAAGGAAACAAAATTCTGCACTCCTCGGGAAAAGTACGAATCGATACCCTCGACCATCAGGGCATCTTTAATACAGAAGCCGGAAAATATACCCATCGTTTAAGAGTGGTTAAACGGATTATTCAATTGTAAAGAGGCAATTCCTGTTTAGTGGCTGATTTATAAACTAATTACATTTTTTCTTTTCTGTTTAATAAAAAAATCGGATATTTGCAGCCCGTTTTAGGGAAAATTATTTATTCACTTAAAAATTAGTTAGTTATGCCAACTAAGATGAGATTGCAACGTTTTGGTAAAAAGAGAAAACCTTTTTATCATATCGTAATTGCGGATGGTCGTGCACCACGAGATGGAAAGTTTATTGAGAAGATAGGTACGTACAATCCCGTCCATAATCCTGCTGTTATAGAGCTGGATGTTGATAAAGCCGTTCAGTGGCTTAATAATGGCGCTCAACCTACTGACACTGTTAGAGCTATCCTTTCGTACAAAGGAGTGCTTTACAAACATCACCTTTTGCGGGGTGTTGCCAAAGGTGCTTTAACCGAGGCCGAAGCTGAAGCTAAATTCCAAACATGGCTTACCGAAAAAGAGGCTAAAATTGATGCCAAGCGTCAAGGTTTGGAAGAAAAAAGCAGAAATGCAAGAAAAGAGATGCTTGAGGCCGAAACAAAAATTAAAGAGGCCCGCGAAGCCGAGTTAGCCAAAAAGCGTGCTGCCGAAATGGAAGCAGCAAAACCTGCTGAGGAAGAAGCCAAAGAAGAGGCCGAAGAAACCGCTGCCGAGGCTCCTGCCGATGAAGCTCCTGCTGCCGAAGCACCCGCTGCTGAAGAACCCAAAAAAGAAGCCGAAGAAAAATAAAATTTCAGCTTTTTAAAAAGTAAAAACCCCCTGAATGTAGTTTGTTCAGGGGGTTTTTTGTTGACAAAGTTTTATTTAGGCGTCAAATTTACCACTTGATGGTCCGCAAAAACACCCTGCCTGCTTTTTTGCTTTGGGGTAAAGGTTTATCTTTGCGGCTAAAAGCGTTATTTTGATTTCAGAACTCTATTCAACGTATTCGTGGTGGTGGCTTGCGGCTGTAATTGCAGGAGGGCTTGGGTACGCTTTGTTGCTTTACTACAAAAACAGCTCTTCCCGCCTGTCGGCTAAGGTGTCGGCATTTCTTTTTATAGTACGCTTTGTTGCCACTTCGCTGTTGCTGTTCCTGCTGCTTTCGCCATTTATAAAAACCCGAATCAAAACCAAAGAAAAACCCATTGTTGTGGTGGGTATCGACAACTCACAATCCATTGTTTTATCGCCCGACTCCTCCTATTATAAAAACAAATTTAAAAAAAAGCTTGCCAAACTTATCCGAAATTTAAAAACCGATTATCAAACCGATTTTTATCTGTTCGGAAGTAAAACAAGAGCGGATAACAACCTCACTTTTTCTGACAATAAATCGGATTATGCCTCCTTTTTTAAAACCGTAAACCAAAATTACCGGGGGCTGAACGTGGGTGCGATTGTATTGGCCGGCGACGGCCTTTACAACCTTGGAACCGACCCTGCCTATGATGCTGCCAGGCTGCAATGGCCCGTTTACACCATCGCACTCGGCGATACCAACACCTATCCGGATATTAAAATAAACGAAGTTCGATTTAACAAAATAGTTTATCTGAACGACCGGTTTCCGGTTGAAATAAACCTCAATGCCGACCGGCTGTCCGGTAAAAAAGCTACGGTAAAAGTTGCGGCTTTTGGTAAAACAATTGCTCAAAAATCGTTTACAATAACCGGCAACGCTTTTTCTAAAAACATAAGGGTGTTAGTACCCGCCTCAAAAAAAGGTAAACACCGTGTAACCGTTTCTGTTACCGTGTTCGACAACGAACTAAACAAGCAAAACAACTATAAAAACATCTTTGTGAATGTGCTAAACTCGCATCAAAAAATACTCATTGTTGCAGCTGCTCCTCATCCCGATATTTCGGCCATCAGGCAAAGCCTCACCCGTTATCGCGATTACAAAGTGGATGTGCAGTACGTAAAAAAACTTACCGCCAATCCCGATGATTACGATTTAATTATACTGTATCAGGTTCCTTGCTTAAAAAACAATCCTGTAAGCTGGCTTAACAAACTTCAAAACAAAAAGGTTCCAAAACTTTATGTGTTGGGCAAACTTTCCAACATTTCTGAGTTTAACAGAAGTCGCAGCGGATTAAAGATTTTTTCGGCTCACGGCACCGAAGTTGCCCAGCCGGTTGTTAACCGTAAATTTAACCTCTTTACTTACGATAATGCACTTACAACAACCCTTGAATTGTTGCCTCCGCTCACCGTTCCCTTTGGCAATTACAAAGTTGCCGGGCGAACCAATGTGTTTGCTTATCAAAGAATCAACAACATCGACACCGATATTCCGCTTATCCTTTTTTATGAAAAAGAGGGGGTAAAAGATGCTGTTATTTCCGGGGAAGGAATGTGGCTGTGGCGGATGCACAACTATCTTTTAAACAGTAATTTTGACGCTGTTGAGTCGTTGCTGGGCAAAACCATTCAGTACCTTACTGCACGTCAGGACAAACGACATTTGAAAATAATTGGCAAGGAAACCTATTTGCCCGGCGATGAAATAAAAATCAAAGCCGAGCTTTACAACGATTCGTGGGAGTTGGTGAACAGCAGCGATGTTTCGCTAACCCTGACCAACGAACAGGGTAAACAATTTAAATATCGTTTTTCGCCTTACGAAGAATACTACAACCTGACTCTTGAAAACCTTGAGCCGGGAGTTTACCGCTACACGGGAAAGGCAACCATTGGCGAAAAGACCTACACCGACAAAGGAGAATTTGTGGTAAACACCACCTCCGATGAAAGCCGCAAATTAAAAGCCGATTACAACCTGATGGTTCGTTTGGCATCCGAAAATCGGGGAGTTATGGTTTTTCCGGCGAACATGGATTCGTTGCCTGAGCTTATCAGAAAAAACCGTGAAATTAAAACCCGTATTGTTTATAATTATCAAACCCGCGGCATAAACGATATTTGGTATATTATGGCATTCATTCTGTTTCTCTTATCTTTGGAGTGGTTTCTGCGAAAATATTTCGGGTCGTATTAATATTGTAAATTATGTTTTTTGTAATCTCAAAAATAATTTCGTTTGTGCTGTCGCCCGTAATATGGGTGCTTGCACTTATGGTTGTTGCCCTGATTACAAAAAAGGCTAAAAAACGAAAAAGGTTACTGATTACGGCTCTGGTACTTCTGGTGGTTTTTACCAATTCATATTTGGTGGGATTGCTCACCGGCGTTTGGGCGGTGGACGGCACTAAAAATTCGGAATTAAAAAAAACCTATCCCGTAGGCATTGTACTGGGAGGCAATACAATATCGTACAATTCGGTGCTGTCGAAAATAACCTACAACTACAATATCGACCGGTTGATGCAGGCCATGGTGCTTTACAAACAAGGGAAGATAAAACACATTCTCGTTACCGGATCGGCGGGAAACATTATTTATCGAAATATAAAAGAGGGTAACCTGATGCGGGAAGCCCTGCTGCAAATGAACGTTCCCGATAGCGCCATTTGGGTTGACACCAGCGCCGATAATACACATCAAAATGCCGTTTACGCCCATCAGATATTAACACAAAAACATATTACCGACACCTGCCTGCTCATCACATCATCGTTGCACATGCGCCGCAGCTTGGGATGTTTTAATAAAGAGGGGGTCGCTGTAAGGCCATTTGCCACTAACCTCCTTCGGGACAGCGATATAGTTACATTCGACTACCTTTTTTATCCCTACGCCATCAACCTTACCATTTGGGAAGGCATGACACATGAGGTGCTGGGATATTATGTTTACAAAATTTTAGGATATATTTAATATGAGTCACACCCTGTTTTGGATAATTGTACTGCTTGTTGTTTTCGACTTTCTTTTCAGCAAAAGCCTGAGCCTTTTAAACCTGAAGAGAATGATTCCACAACTGCCTGATGAGCTGAAAGGTATCTATAACGAAGAAAAGTACGCCCGTTCGCTGGAATATCAAAAAACCAACCTCCGCTTTTCGTTTGTAACCGACAGTTTTAGTCTGCTTGTTTTTTTGGCCATGTTGTTTTCGGGCGGGTTTGCTTTGGTTGACCATTGGGTGCAGGCTCTCACCGAAAATGCCTATCTGCAAAGTTTACTCTTTTTCGGAGTGTTGGGTTTTGCCCTCGATATAATCACCATCCCCTTTCAGCTTTACGATACGTTTGTTATTGAAGATCGATTCGGGTTTAACAAAACCACGGTTAAAACCTTTATTTTCGATAAAATAAAAGGATGGCTGATTGGAGCCATTCTCGGCAGTGCCATTTTATTGTTCATCCAGTGGGCTTACACCTCAACCGGACCTTGGTTTTGGCTTATTGTAATGGGCGGACTGAGCCTGTTTATGATTTTTATGGCCATGTTTTACACTCAGATTTTTGTGCCGATTTTTAATAAGCTAACGCCACTTGAAGAGGGGGGGCTTAAATCGTCGATAGAGGCCTTTGCCGACAAAGCCGGTTTTAAACTGGATAACATTTATGTTATTGACGGCTCCAAACGCAGCACCAAAGCCAATGCCTATTTTTCGGGACTGGGTTCAAAAAAACGAATTATTCTGTATGATACGCTGATTAACGATTTATCGAACGAAGAAATTGTGGCCGTGTTGGCACACGAAGTTGGCCATAACAAAAACAAGCACATCATAAAAGGGCTTGCTATGTCGTTGGTACAAACAGGTATTTTGGTGGCGCTGCTTTGGTATGCCCTTTCCAACCCTGATTTGTCGTATGCGCTGGGTGCCGAAAAGCCCTCTTTTTATATGAGCCTGCTGGCCTTTGCACTGCTGTTTTCTCCCGTATCGTTTATTATCGGCATATTATCGAATATGCTGTCGCGAAAATTTGAGTATCAGGCCGATGCCTATGCCCGCACTCACTACGATGCCGGCAAACTTATTACGGCACTTATAAAACTGTCGGTTAAAAGTCTGAGTAATCTGCGCCCTCATCCGTTGTACGTATTTTTCAATTATTCGCATCCAACCCTGTTGCAACGGATGAACCGGCTTAAAGAATCTGATAATCAAAAAAATTAACCGCCCATTGTTGATATGAAGATTTCTAAATTTCATTTTATTCCTGTCGATACAGCTATCCTCGGGTATATGTTTATTACGCTGGTTTATATGCTTTTTGGTGTAAACAGGCTTACCCACATTTGGAGCCATATTGAAGTACGCATATTGCTTTCCGTTGTAATTTTTGCTTTTGCTGCAACGGACAACACAAAAGCCGGACGCAATAAACTCTACTTTTTTATCCGGAATTTTTACCCGTTGCTCATTCTTACCTATTTTTATAAGGAGACGGGCTATTTAAACAACATTCTGTTTGATTATTTTGACAGCTATTTTGTTTGGATTGAGCAAACTTTGTGGGGTATGCAACCAAGCATTGAGTTCTCGAAACACTTTCCTCAAAAGTGGTTTAGCGAAATAATGAATTTCAGTTACTTTTTCTACTATTTGTTAACCATTGGCATTGGTTTGGCAGCTTACTTTTGGAACAGAGCCAACATGCAAAAAATCATTTTTGTAATTGCCGGTTCATTTTTAATCTACTATCTGCTTTTTGCCCTGTTTCCGGTAAAAGGACCGCAGTTTTTCTTTCACGGTGCTGATGCAAAAACTGTTGATTCCTGGTTTTTTAGCAAATTGGTTAAAATTGCGCAGGGCATCGGCGAAACCCAAACAGGGGCTTTCCCCAGTTCCCATGTCGGCATGTCGATTATCTTTTTATTGCTTACTTTTAAATACCTTCGAAAAACATTCTGGATTATTTTACTTCCGGTAATTCTGCTTTGGTTTGCCACCGTTTACATTAAAGCACATTACTTAATCGATGTGTTTGGCGGATTTATTACAGCTCCTTTGGTATATTGGGTTTCGGTTAAATTATTTCGTTTTTTAAAACACACTTAACAACCCATACGCATCACCTTATCAGGCTGCCATTTGGATGTTAAGGGTAATTCAGGCTAATTCCTATTTTGATGTGATAGCGATTTTGTTAAGCTAAAAAAACTTTACCTGTTTTTTTCAACAACTCTTTACCAAAGTCCCGAAGGGATGCTATTTGAATAGCACCGGGTGAAGCCCGGTG
>JALVAQ010000076.1 GCA_027011095.1 Bacteroidales bacterium | reverse complement strand
AAGATGAACAGCGAAATGGATAAAGTTACCGAGCAGCGAAACAAAGGTATTATTACAAATAAAGAGGCCGAACACCGGCTTGATGTAATAAGAACAAAATATGCCAAGGAGCTGACAAAAACAGGTGATTTTAAAAGTCCTGCAGCATTTCCTGAGTGGGCAAAAAAAATCGGCCTCAGTGCACCACAGGGGATGACTTTAAATAAATCAATGTCGCAGGTTACCTCTTCAAACGATTCAAACACAGGCTATAACTCTATAAACCTGGTGTATAATGGCGATTACAGAGTGGCCATGAAACAGGCTGAAACCATTGCTAAAAATGCCGGTGTCCCCATTGGAAGCGATTATCAGGAAGCGCTCGACCTTGCTAAGGAGCTGGGAACAGACCCCATAAAGGGTGCCGTTTATATGAACTTTGAAATCGGTAAAGATGACAACCAACAGTATCATATTGCCATTACAGTTGATGAAGCCGGCACATTAACCATTACTGCTACCGATTATTTGCAATTACAAAAGCAAATTAACGACAATCAATCCAAATAGCTGATGAATGTTTTAATCACCGGAGCAGGCAGAGGCATCGGGTTGGCGCTGACCCGTGCTTTTTTAAACGATGGGCATTCGGTATTGGCCGTGTCGCGAAATATTGAAGAGCTTAACAAAATTGGCAATGCTAACCTTACTGCTTACTCTTTTGATTTGCTTAACAACGATTTTACTCCCTTGTTGGAAAAAGTAAGCAAAACCTTTATTAAGCTTGATATCCTTATTAATAATGCCGGGATGCTGATTGTTAAACCTTTGCTTGAATTTTCCGATGCCGATTTTGATAAACTGTTCAATGTTAATGTAAAAGCAGCCTACAAAATGGTAAGAGGTTGTGTTCCTTTAATGAATCAGGGATCCCACATTGTAAATATCTCCAGCATTGGGGGCTTTCAGGGAAGTGTTAAGTTTCCGGGGCTGGCACTTTATAGTGCTTCAAAAGGGGCGCTTGCCGTTTTAACCGAGTCCATGGCCATTGAACTTGCCGATGAAAAAATTTCTGTCAACGCATTGGCATTGGGAGCCGTCCAAACAGAGATGCTGTCAGCTGCTTTTCCAGAATATAAAGCACCTCTTCAACCCGACGAAATGGCCTCATTTATAAAATATTTCGCACTTTCAGGCCATAAAGTTTATAACGGAAAAATTTTGCCTGTTTCGCTATCTACACCATAATTAATTGGTGTTTATAAATGAATTTGCCCTGAAATCAAACAGGGTTTGCATTCGCTTCTCAATATAATTTCCTACTTTTGCGCCACATACAAAACGGAGTGTTATTGTTATAACAATAAAAAAATGAAAAAAACAGCTTTAAACCAAATGCACCATGATATGGGTGCCAAAATGGTTCCATTTGCAGGATTTGAAATGCCTGTTCAGTTTGAAGGGATTAACATTGAACATGTAACCGTTCGTACAAAATTGGGTGTTTTCGATGTGTCGCATATGGGTGAGTTCTGGGTTGAAGGCCCCAACGCGTTTTCGCTGGTGCAAAAAGTAACCACCAATAATGTGGCTGCTTTGGTTGATGGAAAAGTACAGTACAGCTGCTTTCCAAATGGCAAGGGCGGAATTGTTGACGACCTGTTGGTGTATCGTTTTAATGAAGAAAAATATCTGTTGGTGGTTAATGCCTCCAATATTGATAAGGACTGGGCGCATGTTAACGAATACAATAATGTTAACGCTAAACTAACCAATGTGTCTGACCAGACTTCGCAACTGGCCGTGCAGGGTCCGTTGGCATTAAAAGCCATGCAAAAACTTACCGACACACCCGTGGAAGATATGGAATATTATACCTTTAAGGTGCTGACTTTTGCCGGCGTTCCCGATATTTTGTTTTCCACAACAGGTTATACCGGTTCAGGTGGATGCGAAATTTATATGCCCAATGACAAGGCCGAAGAAATTTACAAAGCTGTTTTAGAAGCAGGCCAAGAGTTTGGCATCAAGCCAATTGGGTTGGGTGCCCGCGATACCTTGCGCCTTGAAAGTGGTTTTTGCCTTTATGGAAATGACATTAATGACGAAACATCACCCATTGCTGCCGGACTGGGCTGGATTACCAAATTTGTCCCGGGAAATGATTTTATCGACAGAGCACTTTTCGAGAAACAGAAAGTGGAAGGGGTACCGCAGCGTTTAAAAGGATTTGTTATGGAAGAACGTGCCATTCCGCGTCAGCATTACAAAGTGTTTGATGCCGAGGGCAACGAAATAGGTGAAGTAACTTCCGGAACCCAGTCGCCTATGTTGAAAAAGGGAATAGGAATGGCTTACTTAAACAAAGGTTTTTGGAAAGAAGGTTCCGAAATTTATATTCAGGTTCGTAACAAAATGGTGAGAGGCGTTGTTACCCGGCCACCGTTTTATAAAGGATAATCTTCTGCATGAAAAAAACCGTTGAAGTCTGTTTGTCTCCCAAATTATACTCCGATAAACTTACCAAAGGTAAATTTGTTACTGTTGTAACCGATATTTTCAGAGCCACTACCTCGGTGGTGGCTGCTTTGGATTATGGTGTAAAATCCATAATACCGGTGGCTAACCTCGAAGAGGCTCATGCTTTAAAGCTGGAGGGATATACCGTTGCTGCCGAGCGCGAAGGCATTAAAATTGATTTTGCCGATATTGGAAATTCCGCCTCCGAATTTTTTAAACCCGAACTGAAAGGCAAGACAATTGCCTACAGCACCACCAATGGTGTAAAGGCCATTAATAAGTCATCGGATGCTGAACATATTATTCTCGGGGCATTTATGAATCTTACTGCGGTGGCGCAGTGGGTTAGCGATGCAAAAAGACCGGTGGTGATTTTCTGCTCCGCATGGAAAAATAAAGTAAACCTTGAAGATACCCTTTTTGCTGGTGCACTAACTGCCATGCTAATGGATGAATATGGTTATCACACTGACAGCGACTCGGCAGTGCTTTCGGTTGACTTGTGGAATCTTGCTAAAAACGACCTGCTCTCTTACATCGAAAAATCATCGCATCGGCACCGTTTGGCTCATGTAATTGATGAGGAGCTTTTAAAATATACCTTTACACCCGATACCAGCAAGGTGGTTCCCGTGTTTAAAGACGGGAGACTGATTAAGAGCGGGAAATAATTTTTTGACAACAAGTAACTATTTTTCCGAAACAAGTTTCAGCACATCATCAACAAAATGGTAAAACTCCTCCCCGGAATAGGATATCTCCGGCCATTGATCTTTTGGAATTTTTTTCCAGCAATGGCCTATAAAATCGCATGGATATGGGTTGGTACACTGTTCACCGGGTTCAATCGGGGGTGATTTTTCAAGCAACAGGGTGGCTTTCTCCTCTTCAACTTTCTCTTTAATAAATTCTTGCAGTGGGAGTATTCTGTCTAAAACGCTCTCTTTTATAAAAAGCTCTTCAAGGTTTAGTGTGCCGTCAAACCTATACGCGTTATTTATATAAATTAGGTGGAAGTCCTTTAAAGCCAGCCCGGTGTTGGTTATAACATAATACTGAAAAGCGGCATCCAGTAAAAAGGTTTCCGAAATTTTTAACGCGCTTTTTACTTCGTAACCAACCCAGTTGCCTTCTTCTTTGTGGAGAATATCGAGGAAAACCAAAAGCCTGTCAAACTGAAACCCGGCTTCGTACAAAACATCGTGGCTTCCGCTGTTAATAACCTCCTGCGTTTCCTGCAACTTTTTTGCATATTGATGGTACGAACGGGGATGAACATCAATACCTCCGGGAAAAAGGTTTTGCGCTACCACGCCCAGTTTGGTGCCTCTTCGGAATTTGGCCAGCTGCTCAGGTGCCAACCGGTCGCGAAGAAATGGCCTCTTTTTATTTAGGTACAACGACTTTAAACATTGCGCCCCGCGAATAAATGTTGATTTCGACAACAGGTGTTTTTCCATAATAACTGTTTTAAAGGCTGTCGTAAAAGGTAGTTTTATTATAGTTCTTCGAAGTTTCAATCATGGTGGTTCCAATACCTTCCGCCACATATACGCGCCTGTTTTGAGCCGTTGAAACAAAAGGTATCAACAGGGTAAACCATAAAATCAAGACATTTTGTTTCATTTTGTAACTTTTATCAGCGTGCTGTTTCAATAGACACTCTTTAGCCTTAAAAGGTCTCCCTTACCTCCTTTAAAAGTTTTTTTAATCCCACAAATTCGCCCGAGGTGATGAGGCTGCTAAGGCTTACGCCCAGCATACCATGCAAATTGAGGTTTTGGCCTGTTAAAAACAGATTGGGGATTTTTGTTTTGTGCGAAATATACGAATCGTAGGGGCGCTGATAATTGCGTTCGGTGCCATACATGGAGCCGGTTGGCGTGCCAAGATAATCTTTAAACGACAGGGGAGTGGCCACATAGTAGGTTTCGAGGTTTTCCTTAAACTCGGGAAACTGCTGTGCCGCCAAATTGAGTAGCTTCTCTGCCTTTTCTTTTTTAAACTGCTCATACACTTCGCCACGCCTTTTTATGGGGAGGTCTTTCCACTTTTCCACCTCTTCGTATTTCATGTGTGTTAAAATGGTAACGTTATCAACAAACTCCGGGTTCAAAGTGTCGGCAGGCCAATGGACAAAATAGTGCTCCGGCCATTTTTTCTCATCGTAGTAAGAGGCGTACCAAACATTGTTAGTTTTATAAAAATTGTAATTAAAATTGTGGTATTTAACGGTTTCCGGCTTTAGTATAAGATGCAGCGAGAAAGCTGACAACGTGTCTTTTAGTCCGGTAAGGCGTTTGCGGTAGGTCTTTTTTATTTTTCCTTCCGGAATCCAGCTCATGGTTGTGGACGGGTGTGCGTTTGAAATAAAGCTGTCGGCAAAAAAAGTTTCTCCCGTAGTGGTTTTTACACCGGTTAACTTTTTATCGTCAAATACAAATGTTTCTACCTGTTGGCGGTTTAAGATGGTTCCGCCAAAGCTGCGTATCTGACTGGCAAGTTTGTCGGCCAGCAGCTGGGTGTTGCCAACAATGCGGTAGGCACTGCTTATAAAATAGTAGTTGATAAGGGCATGGTTGTACATGGGTGTAACCTCTTTGCGGCCCGCATACACAAAATTGAGTGCCGCCATGGCGTTGCGGAGGTCGGGATTATTTGTCAACGATGAAATGTAATCCCAGGCATTGGTAGCTAAAAAGTTGCTTTCGGAGTTTTTTCCCTCCGAAGGCTCCTGCAGCGAATAAACATCCTGTTCTTTAACCGTACTTAGTAATCCGGAAATATATTGATTTACAGCTTTCTCCTCGTTTGGGAATTGCTGAACCAAACTTTTCCGGTAGTTGTTCATGCCCATGGGAAACTTAAACTCTTTTCCGTTAACATTAAAAACATCAAAACCATCGTCGTTGAGCCGTTGATATTGCAATCCGTTAAAAAGTCCGAAATAGTTAAAAATGTTGTGCATCATCTGCCCTTCGTCTAAACTACCGATGTAATGCATACCGGTTCCCAGCATCCGCCCGTTGCGTTTGTAAGCCTGAAGTGTGCCGCCCAGTTTGCTGTTTTTTTCCAACACACAAACATTGTAGCCGTGTTTGCTCAAAACAAAAGCGCTCATTAGTCCGCCAATACCGCTTCCTATAATAATGATGTCGTATTTGTCGTTCATAAAATATTAATAAATAATTGGTTATTACTTTTTAGTGATAATAAATATGATGTTTGAGGTATATTGGGTTTTGTCCAGAATTTGCAGGTCGAAACCCGAAAAATCCACAAGGCCTCTAATCATGGTTTCCGAAATAAATTCAAGTTTATGCTCCGCTTTGTTAAAGCCGCTTTTTGTGGAAAAAAGCTCCGTTAATTTTGTTCCCCGGTGCCTCTTTTTGAGTGCTTTGTTGCCATCGCGAATGATTATCATTCCCTTTGGAGGCAGGTTTTGCATGCACTGCTTAATAAGGTGTGTTTGTTGGTCCGAAGTCAGATAGTGTAAAACGTCGTTAATTATAAAAACATCCGAAGTTGATAAGTTAATGGTGGTAATATCAGCGTATTCAAAGGTGCAGTTTTTGTTGGCAATGGCGCAATTGGAAGCAGTTTTAATTTTGTTTGCATCGTAATCGTAGCCATGAATGGTTCGTTTTTCCGACCGAAGCGAAAGTAAAAAATCAAGATAGCCGTAACCGCACCCCAAATCGGTAATGGTTGCCTCATGCGGAATCAACCTATCAAATAAGGTGTAATTTGATTCCAGTTTTATTTTTATGCGTGTGTACCATTCTAACACAGGCCCTTTGTAAATATAATTCATTTTAATAAAACCGGCAAGATAAGCAGGAGTTTCCGCTTCCTCTTTCAGTTTGGCGTACTCAGCCCTGAACCACTCCTGAACAGCATGCTTCTTTTCTCGTAAATCGGCTCCCCAACTGTTGTCTGCCATAGTGATGCGCGGATATATTTTGACGGTAATTTTGCCTCTTTTTAAAAACAATTCACTCTTCTTGAGCATTTCGTTAGGGCCGTGAATAACCATGGGAATAATGTCGAGGTTTAATTTCTCCGCAAGGTAAAAAGCACCCTTATGAAACCTTCGGATGTGGCCGTCATCAGTTCGGTGCCCTTCGGGAAAAATGGCAAGCGAATAGCCTTCGGAAATTAAATTTTTAAGTTGCTGTATGGCATCCTGATGGCCGGTGTATGCCGGAATAAATCCTGCATACTTCAGCGCCTTGCCGTAAACTTTGTTGTTGTAGTTACCCCTGTTGGTAAAAACCGCCACCTTGTGTGTTTGTAGTAGCAGTATCATTAAGTCGATGTGCGACTGATGGTTGGCAATTATTATGGCCGGTTTCGTAAAGTCTTCGTGGTGTTCGTTAATAAATTTTTTGGGCGATAGAAAGTTGGAGTAAATAAGGGCTTTAGTGCTGTATTTTAATAGTTTATGGAAGAATAGCTTTTTCTTTTTTTTGTTTCCTGGTAATGCCTGTAAAATGGTTGCGATAACCGATAGCAGGGCACCCCCCCCGATAAACAAAATGCCCGACCATATTGAGAAAATGAAATCCAACAGCGTAACAGGCCTTTTGCGTTTCCCTTTTGAATAGGATGTTAACCATCTGAACAGAACGGGTTCGATGGAGAAGGTTATGAGAATAACCGACAAAATGCCTATAATCGACATCAGGGCAATGGATCTTAATGCCGGATGTTTTGCAAAAATAAGCACGCCAATTCCCAATAGGGTGGTAATAACCGATAACAAAATAGATACGCGATAGGATGCTGTTTTTATGTTTCCATACTTGTAATTCAGCAGCATCCCACGCATCAGGAAAATGGTGTAGTCGATACCAAGCCCGAAAACAAAGGTGATAATAATGATGTTGAAAATGTTAAAACTAATGCCCGCCAATGCCATAATTCCCGTAACCCAAAACCAACTTAATACCACCGGAACCATGGTGATTAATGTCAATTCTATTCTGCCGTATGCAATGAGCAGAATGATGAAAATAACGAGTATCGAAAACCATACAAGTTTGTTCAGGTTATCTTTTAACATGGCTACCAGTTGTTGCGTAACAGCTTGCCGGTTTACTATCCAAACGTCTTTTTGACCGGTAAACTCCTTTTCAATGGCAGGCAGGCTGCTAATGGGTGCGTGAACAATATTAATAACCCCTTTTAAACTGTCGGTTTCCATAAAGTTATCGCTAAACACCGACTTAACAACCGGAAGTTGCCCCAATTCTACCGGCTGATACTGTTTGTTCAAAATTGCATTAAACGTGTCAAACACCGAAGGTTTAAAATGAAGCGTTTTGCCATGTTTAATTAGTGATGTAATTGTTTTTGTCTTTCTGGTTTTCCAAAATTCATTCCAACGATTGATGCGTTGCTGTTGCTTTTCCAACGACTGAAACAAAACGGGCGACCCGTTATAATCAGGAAGAACACCCTTAGCTTTGAGCACAGCAAGATGCGTTGCTACTTTTTTCTCGTTTTTGATGGCTTCGTTAAGAGTGGTACCTGTCGAAACAATTAAAATGGGTTTGCCTTTGGTATTGGTAAGCTTGTTTAACAATTTTTCGGCAGTGGACGTTTTTTTTGTCATATAATTGAACCCATCCAGGTTGGCTTTAAAAATAACTTTGTGCGAAAAAAAGGTAAATAAAATAGTAACTATTACCACGCCCCATACAACCGTCCTTTTTTTAGAAAGGTCGATGGATGCCATTTTTGAAATAAAATTGTTTTGGACGGGTTTTTTCGGGTTAGTTTTTCGTAAAAACAGATGGGGTAAAACAAGCAACGTAAACAAGGCTGCGCTCATAACGCTGATGGCGGCAAATATACCGAGGTCGTTAAGTACTTTTGAATTGATAAAAAGCAGCGACAAAAAGGCGGAGGTTGTGGTAAGTGTGCTCAGCATAATGGGCGTGGTAAGCTGTTTTAAAATATTTTCAGGATTGCCAAATTGCCGGTAGTGCGAGTAAATATGCAGCGCGTAATCAACCGAAATACCAAGCAAAATTGAGCCTATCCCCAGCGAAATAGCCGACACCTCTTTTTCTAACAGAGCCAGTCCGGCAAGAGCCATTAAACCGCCAAAAAGCACCGGAAGCATAATTAGAAAAAACGATTTCAGGCTTCTGAAAAACAGGGTAATCAGTAAAATAAGCGCCAGGGCAGCCAATGATACCGTGAGTGTGATGTCCTTTTTAATTTGTGTGGCATTGCCCAAAGCAACAACGGCACTGCCAAAATAGCTGACCTTTATTGCCGGATACTTTGTGTTTGCTGTTTTTATCAGCTTGTCAATGCCGTTGAATAGTGGTTTGTTTTCTGCAGTTTTTCGCGGATGAGCCGGTGTGATGAAAAATAGAAGGTAGCGATGGTCTTTGGTAAAAATATGATTTTTATAAAGTGTAAAATTTTGGTTGACCTGAAGGTCTTTAAATTTGTTAAGTGCGATAAATGTAAGGTTTAGCGGGTCTTTTTGTATCATCTTTTTAGTGGCAAAACCCGCCGGCGAAACCAATGTTCTGTAATCTTTTTGCAGGGTGTTCTTAATGGAGCTGTCGGCAATAACAGCATCAATTTTCAGGTAATCGCTGTCATCCAAAAAAAGAGGAAGGTTTTGATACACTTCGTCAAACAGCTCGTTCATAATTTTGTTGTCCGGTCCCGCGGTTATCGATTTTATTTCTGACGGAACAAAACGTTTGTCAATCGAATCGGTAAACTCAGTTGTAAACCGTATTAATTCATCAGCATCGGCAGGGGAGGTGCTGTCGTTTAACGACACCATAAATACAACCTTATCCAAAAACCTTGCATTGTTGTAAACAAAGTTCATCTTTTTAACGGAGGAGTTGTCAGGAAATATTTTGGTAATGTCTTCCGAAAACCTGATGGTTGATCCGTACCGGCCTGCTATAACTATCAGGGCAAACAGTAATATTAGCGCAGGAATCCTGAATCGGCGGTTAATTCGATATAGAAATGCAAAAAAGTTTCCCATGGTTGCTTGTTATCTGAGGCCAAAAATAGGGTTTATCCATCAACAACCCTAAAGGAGTGTTTAAAATATGTTTTGCTTTTGCTAAAATCTTCTGTTGCTATGAGTAAAACAACAAAAAATCATTAAATTTCCAATAATAGGAAACTTTTTCATTTTGAAACAGTATAACTGTACATTCACCTCGATTATTTTAGTTAAATTGACTTTGTTAACTAAGATTAGTTGGTATCTCTCATCGAAATCTGCAAGGGGTAACGATTCTTGTAGTATTTTTGCGAATGGAAAAAGGTTATTGGTAAAGCTTTATTAAATTATTAACTGCGTGAACTTTTATTTTAAACATAAAAGGTGGGGGATTATTATACTGATTTTTCTGGTGAAGATGATGTATAATCCCATGATGGGACAAGAGGCACTTGGGCAGTCGTTTGGTAACTATAGCGGGGTTTGGGGCGGACAAATAAATCCTGCAACATTGACCTTAAATAAAGTTTACCTTGATGTTAACCTCGTTGGGGCATCCAATCACTTTTCCAATAATTTTGCTTACATCCCGCACGAGGATTATTCTCTTTTTGGTTTGCTTACCGCCGACACCATTATCCGTAAGTATGGAAAGTATATGTACAACGGGTATTACACATATTTTAAAAATCACGATGTTAAATGGGCGCGGATTAACGCAAGGCTGGTTGGCCCGTCGGCGATGTTTCAAAATGGGAAGAGTGCTTTTGCCGTTTCTACATCGGTTCGTTTTGCTTCGTCAGGAGTGGATATTCCCTGGGAAACACTGGTATTTATGTACGAAGATTTGACCTTTGAACCGTTACAGGGAATCAGGTTTGAGGATGCCAATTTTAGCTTTTCACTGCTTACCTGGGAGGAACTGGCTTTTTCTTATGCCCGGATTATTTACGATAGAAATGGAAATCAGCTCTCGGCCGGCATAACCGGTAAGCTGCTGTTTGGGTTGAATGGCGGTTACAGTGAGTTCCGTGTTGCCGACTACATGGCTATCGATTCAAAAACAGTGGATTTTTATAAATTTCAAACCAATGTTGCCTTTGCCATGCCCTCCACTGGGTTGGTGTCGTCCTTTTCAAATCCTTTTGGCTCTGTGGGCTTTGGCCTTGGGGCTGATGTGGGGGTTACTTTTGTTAAGAAAAAAGACCGCTATTCCGAAAACAGAGGATATCGGCCATGTGAGTTTGCTTATGAAGATTATGAATATAAAATTGGATTTTCAATCCTTGACATTGGAGGTATATCTTTTAATAAAGATACAGAATATCACGTTTTTAACGTGGAGGATGTTACGCTAAACACCGATGACCTTGATACTTTAAAGGGTATGACGGCTGATGTGGGTATGCGATATCTTAGCCTGTTGATGCTGGGCGATTCAAACGCATCTTTAAAAGGTGATAAAATGAGAATTGGTTTGCCCACTGCGTTGAGTTTGCAATTCGACTGGCATGCAATGGCTTCGTACTATTTGGGTTTTGTTTGGATTCATCCCCTTCATTTTCATTTAAAAGATACCAAACGGGCGGCACAGGTTGCCATTATTCCGCGATATGAAACAAGGATGCTGGGTATTAGCATGCCGGTGTCGCTTTATCAGTACGAACGTTGGAGGTTTGGCCTGGCATTGCGTTTTTATACACTTACCATCGGTACCGAATGTCTGGGAACAATCTTCGATTTTAAAGACCTCGACAGCATCGACCTCTATTTTTCACTAAAATTTAACCTTGATAAGGGAAGATGTAATCCGCTAAAACGCGGTGCTTGTACCCGGGGCCGCAGTTGGTAGGGCTGCTTTATCAAGGTTAAATTTAACAAACTGTTTTTGAGAAGCGATTCCCATAGCGGGGAAAATTACAAATTCAAAAAGCGAGGAAATGATATTGAGTAGGTCAGCTTTGCCTGCTTCCTGAAAGCCTTTAAACAAAGGGGATTTGGAACGATCAATAATTTTTTCAAAAAGATTTACCTTTTTGGTGTTCTTTATTAAATAAATAGATGTATATTTGCACTCATTTTTGAAAAACCACTACAAATCTGTAATAAAATGGGTAAGAACGAATTAATCAAGTTAGTAGAAGAAAGTGTTGAGGTAAAAAAGTTCCCCGCTTTTAAGGCAGGAGACACTGTTACCGTTACTTATAAAATTAAAGAGGGTAATAAAGAGCGCTTGCAGAAATTTACCGGCGTTGTTTTACAACGTGCCGGAAGCGGTCCTACTGCCACTTTTACGGTTCGGAAAATTTCGAGCAACGTTGGTGTTGAAAGAATTTTCCCCATCTCATCGCCATTTATTGAAGAGATTGAAGTAAACAAAGTGGGAGTTGTTCGCAGAGCACGTATCTTTTACTTTAGAAAACTCAGAGGTAAAAAAGCAAGAATTAAAGAAAAAAGAATGTAATTTTTGTTTTAAAAAGTTTAAAAACCCGGTTCTGTTGAATCGGGTTTTTTTTATTGAAGTTGTTTAAAGTCTATTTGCTCGTTTGAAAAAAAGAAGTCTTTCTCTTTAATAACAATAAACACGGCAACAATTAGTAATATAACGGTTTGTATTACTTTGCTGTCAGGATGCGTGGCAAATATTTCGTTAAAATACCCGGCTGTAATGTGAAAAATAATTGCAACCAAAATATTCCGGTTGGTTTTATAATAAAGCCAGTTCATTATGATTACAAAAGGAAAAATGCTTACTAAAAAGTTAACTCCGTATATCCAGCCTGTCAGCACAAGATTGCTTTGATAATAATCTTTTATAAATGAAAGAGGTATGTGCCATATTCCCCAATAGAGTGCAAAAATTATTGATGTGTTAAATAAATTAAACCTGCTGCGAAGTGAGTCGGTGCCGTAAGTGTGCCAGGCCAACTCTTCAAATACCGGAGCTATAATAAGTAAAAACCATACCGGAAAAACACCGGAGGTGAAAGTATAATGGCCTGTTATTTGAAATTGAGAGGCACTGTATCCGAATAATAGTGAAATTGCT
>JALVAQ010000075.1 GCA_027011095.1 Bacteroidales bacterium | reverse complement strand
CAATATAATTTCAGACCTTGTAAAATGTTTCAATTCCGGTTTGGTGCGATTGATAGTCCGAATTGCATTTTTACAATCTCGCTACCATTACTCGTTTCAATTCCGGTTTGGTGCGATTGATAGTCTCCCGGAATACGTTGCCTCCTTTGCGTATATCTTGTTTCAATTCCGGTTTGGTGCGATTGATAGCCAAACAACAACAGCGGGAGTACCACATGCATTATAGTTTCAATTCCGGTTTGGTGCGATTGATAGCCGTTTAGCCAACGACAAAGATAACTTGTTTTTCAACACCTTATCATGATACTGTAAAGTCTTTTTGGTGACTTTTCTCGTCGATGTGGAATAATACTATTTTGCTGCCTCTACGACAACTTGACGTAAGTGGCTAATATTCAAGATGTCAAAGAACGATGTCAGTTGGTTTTTGTTTGAAAACGTATGGATGTAAGGACTTGCTTATGCCTTCCGACAACTATAAAAATTGATCCAGCCTGTTTTTTTCTTCACCAATCACCTCTTTTTCAAGCCATTTTTCCTGCCTTGTTTTAAAAATAATTAAACTGTCCTCTTCTTTTTTCATAATCTCAGAGGCTTCAAATTTAAGCCGTTTTAGCTGAATTTCGGTTAACTCGCCTTCAAATACCGAGTTTTGAATCCAGTTTAAATATTTTCGACATAATTTAAGCATTTTGCCTACCCGCTTTTCGCCAATGTCGTAAACCAATATTACATACATAATTATTACTCTTTACCACCACATTTTAAATGGCTTGTACTCTTCTATTTCTAACAGATGCTTTTGTAACTTATAGGCTTCCAGCTTTATTAAATGCTTATAACTCACTTTTCTTTCGAGTGTCCGGTGCATAATAGTTTCGGAAAGCCGTTGCTCAAAGGTTTCAATAAATTTTTTCTTACCCTTTTCTTTCATTACTATACGTCCGATTTTTGAATCAAAATCGTTGGCAGTTAGCATGTTTTTGTTTAACACTTTAAATATTACCCGATCAACAAGTAAGGGTTTAAATATTTCGGATATATCAAGTGCCAGCGAATATCGTCGTTCGCCCGGGCTATGTAAAAAACTGATAACAGGGTTTAATTGCGTTTGATGTATGCTTCTTAAAACCTGCGCATAACACATCATGTTTCCAAACGAAATAAGGGCGTTTACTTCATTTTGCGGAGGCTGCATACTTCGCCCTTCCATTTTAAGTTCGTTTAAAATAATATCGAAAGCCTTGTAATAGGTCATCCGGATGTTTCCTTCAATACCCATTAATTTATCAATCCGGGTAATATTGCTTATGCTTTTGCGATAAGTTTCTATTTGAGCAATATAGCTTTCAAGTTCTTTGCCGCGGTTTTGATAGTATTTAAGGTTTTTTAAGATGTTGTAACTCGCTCCTTCAATAAACGCTCTGGCAATTGTTATTCGCTTTTTAAGGGATGAGTAGTGTGCCGATTGCTTAATGAGCATTTTGCCCGATAACAGGTAGTCTTTTGATAAAAACGAGCCGGTGTAGTTTTCATAGTAGTCGAAAAAATGGACGGCAATTTCGTTTTTTCCAAGAAAGTTATACATGGACGAGTTGGCATCAATGGTACCAAAACAGTATAATTGGTCAACTTGCTCAACAGGCAAATAACGTGGCTTTCCTTCGTGGCCATTTTGGTCAACAGGTGTAAATTTGAGGGTATTGTCCTTGCGGGACAAGCGGCCGGGGTTGAACAGGTAATAGGTTTTTTTTGACATGCTATTTGTTTTTTAAGGCTACGTTTAGCTGTTTTTTATCCAACCTGTTCGGCTTCTCCGCTATAGCAAAAATCATAATAACTGCATCGTTTGCAAATTGTAGCGTTAAGTACTCCGGGGCATGTTTCCGATGTTATTATATTTTTGATATCGTTTACAACCTCTTGCAGTTCTCCAATATCCCGATTGCTTAGAATCACCTCCTCGGTTTGACGCAATTTGGGATATTCAAGCTTGCCTGTTACTCCTTCAATACCGGCTTTTGCAAAAACAAATAGATAATATTTCAGCTGCCAAACGTGGGCTGTTTCAATTTTATTTGACTTTTTAACTTCGTGAATTACTTTGTTTTTTGCATCGTAATAATCGACTTTAATACCACCAATGGCAACCTCTTCGTATTTTGATGTGCGTTGCGGATAAGTGGTTTCATGAATAAGATTGCCCTCTGAAACCCTGCTACTGGTATGTTCCATTTGAATGTTGTTGGCAAAGAGCCACAGTTTGCGTTTGCAAACGAAATAATAGTTTATATGGGTACCGGTTATTTGCATTTGTACAGTTACTAATACATATACTTTGGTAATTCATCTTTTTCCAAAATATAATTTTTCATTTTTATAAGGCGTTCTCTCAGTGCCATTTTCTTCTCATTTTCAGTAATAAGTTTCAAAATTAAATCTTTCTTTTCATAACCGAATAAAAGGCTGACAAGAATATATAGCTTTACCTCTTCCTCTCTTTCAATGGCATATTTTTGGTAATCGCTAAGAGCATTGTCAAATTCATACAAACTGGCATAACACCTAAAAACCAACTCGGTGTAATTATTAAGCTTTTTTTCTACCTCATATTCATAGTCACCTTTTGTTGTTTTTTCAGTATTTGCCAGTTTTTGTCGTTTTTGCCGGGAAATATCAATGGTAAGATAAAGCATATCTGGAGTTTGAATATACTCCAAAAAAATTAGCATCAAATCCGAATAGAGGGTGTAACGGTTCAAAAAGTTGTCGAACATAATATCAATGGACTTTGAAATAAATGCTTCTCTCTCCTGTGTTTTATTATATTTATCAACAACCGATTGAAAGAATGTTTCTTGTGCAATACCCACCGAATCAAACGCATCGTAAGCATTAAACAGATAATAACCGCAGGCATAAGTAAGTACCTCATAAAGCTTAAGCAGGTTGTCGGCAGCTTTTTGAATGTATTTCTCCTGTTTGGCATACTCGTTCAGCTCTTTGTACAGTCTTTTAACCACAAAGCGCCATTTGGGTCTGTCTGCTTTTTTAATACTCCGGTTTGGTATCATATAGTTTTGCTCATAGGCATTGGCTTCAAAAAACAAAACTTCTTTTTCCACATCGTCAAAAGGCCGCATTGTTTTGCCTTTTTTTGAGGTTTTGGAGCTATTCGCAAACTTCCCCGGATTTTCAATTAAAGAGGCTACATCATTATCTATTTTTTTATCCTTGGAAATCATTTTATACAGTTGTGCAATAATAAATTCCAGGTCTTTGCGGTCGTGCTTTTTTATCAGTTCACGCACTTCGGATAGTTTTAAGACTTGTTTTGATCTCATATTGAATCAACTATTTTGATTTTGTTAATTTATAAATTATTTCATTAATACAGAGTCAATAAAACGTTTCAACTCACCATAAACAGAGTCAATATCCGGAAGTTTACCGGAGGGTAAATGATGGCTTAAACTGCTCTGCCAGGCTCGCTTGTTTTTTCTTTGTTTCTCATGAATTTGCAATTTCAATAATTTCCTTAATAGGCATATTTATAACCAACTTCCATCTATTGTCATATTGTCCCTCGGTTTCTCCTCCTGATTCAAATAACGAATAAGCTTGCGTTATTGTACTTTGTGCATAGCTGATAAACGGCGCCAATTCCTTTTTTCCTAATAATTCGCTTAAAAACCCAAACGTTTGGTAGCAGATGTATTACTGATTATTTTACAGTATCTGATTAATTTATTGGGATTTAGCTTAGCATTATTAAATGCTTTGATTGTTTCGTGATAC
>JALVAQ010000074.1 GCA_027011095.1 Bacteroidales bacterium | reverse complement strand
ATATTTTAGTTATGATTGAATTTATACGAAAACAAATTGGCAGATTATACGAACGTAGCATTAGTTTATTGGTGCTAAATTTAGTTTATGTTTTTTTGTGGGGGTTTACCTCAGGAAAAGTTGAACAATATGGCTACGGTATTTTATTTTCGCTGATATTTATTTTTGCCGTTAGGGCGGTTAAAAAGAATAACAGATGGCTTTTTCTGTTTTCGGCATTTTCTATTTCTGTTTTTTGGCTCTCCTTTTTTTTAGATATGAAGCTGATTATGCTAAGTTCTTACATTTTGTCGATTATTTTTTTTAGTATCACCATGGTTTTGCTGGTATTACGACTTGCCGGTGCCAAAGAAATTACTGCTGTTGAATTTTTAGAAGGAATTAATCTTTACCTGTTGATGGGAATAACCGGCTCGCTTTTGTTTTCGATAATATATTTGCATGTGCCCGATGCTTTTAGTTCGGCAAACCCTTTAAAAACACCTTACGATTTAATTTACTTTAGCTTTGTAACTTTAACTTCGTTGGGATATGGCGACATTGTTCCTATTACTCACGGGGCAAAAAGTATGGCTATTTTTCTTAGCTTTTCAGGACAGATTTATATTGCCATGATTGTATCGATGATGGTGGGTAAATATTTGAACTCGAAAAATTAAAACTTAAACTTTTTAAACTTTTCCAACAAAGTTCAAAACTTTGGAAAAGTTTAAAGTTTAAAAAGTTTAAGTTAAGGGTTACCATTATACTTTTCGGCCTTTAAAATAAGAGTGAAAGTAGTACCCTTGCCCTCCTGACTTTCAACATGTATTGATGCTTTATTTTTTTCGATAAACTCTTTCACCAAAAGCAGCCCAAGGCCTGTGCCTTTTTCGTCGCCGGTACCAACTGTTTTGATACTTTTATCGGGGTTAAACAAGTTTTCCAGTATTGACTTCGGCATTCCAATACCCTCGTCGGTTACATAAATAATTACTTTTTTGCGATAGTATTTAGCACTTATTTCGACGGTTGAATTTTTTTTGGAAAACTTTATGGCGTTGGAAACCAAATTCCGGAGTACAATTTCCAACATATTGCGATCAAAAAGAGCCTCAACCGATTGGGGAACATTATTCAGCAAGCTGATGCCTTTTGAAGTGGCATGCTGGTTTTGTGCACTAAAAACCCTGTCAACCAATTTATGAACCCGAATCATTTCCGGAAATGGCACTATTTTATTTTGTTGTGCCCTCGACCAGGCTAAAATATTTTGAACCATCTCAAAAAGTGTATGACTCGAATGAAACATTACATTTGCATATGATTTTAACTCCTCTTTTGAGACCAAATCAATGTTTTCCTTAAGCAGCTCGCTAAAACCAAGCAGTGCATTAAACGGATTTATCAGGTCGTGACCTATAATTGAAAACACTTTGTTTTTTGTTGCATTACTTTGGCGTAATTCCTTTTCAACAATTTCCTTATGTTTAATTTCTCTTTCAAGTTTTTGCTGAGCTTTAATCAAATCCTGAGTGGCTAAATATATTTCGCGTTCCAAAAACTTTTGTCTTCGGCGCAAAACAAATGTACGATGGTAAAAATAGGCGGTTACAATTAAGGCAACGAACAACAAAACAGAAACAATAAACCAAATTTGAATATATACCGGCTTTTTATAATCAAACAAAATAGCTCTGTTATATTTACTCCACTGCCCCTGTGTATTTGATGCATTAATAATTAGTTTATTAATGCCATATTCGGGCAACCCCAGATTAATGTTGTTATCGTTACCAAGAAAAATCCAGTTTCCTTCATTTAATTTATATCGATAACTGATACCATAAGGATTAAGATAATCTAACCCGGCGAAGCTTATATTAACACTGTGGGTTTTAAAGGGAATATCAATTATTTTTGAGTTTAAAACTGAAGCCGGTACAGCTTTATCGTTAATATCAACCTCAGTAATTTGTATAATCGTATTTATAGTGTCCAACCTGAATTTATCGGGATAAAACCAGGTAAGGCCTTTAATACCCCCAAAGCAAAAAAATCCTGTGCTGTCTTTAAAATAGGCATTGGTATTAAATTCATTATCTTGCAAGCCGTATTTGCTGTCGAAATTAACAAACAGCTCCATTTTTGGGTTAAACATCGAAATTCCTTTGTTGGTACTTAGCCATAAATTACCTTTTTTGTCTTCCAGAATTCCGTAAATTGTGTTGTTGGGAAGGCCATCGGAAGTAAAATATCCTTTAAACGAATTTGTGCTATCAATAAACTTATACAAGCCATTGCCGGTTCCAACCCAAATAGTACTATTATGATCTTTAACAATGGTTTTAACAGCATTTACGTAATAGGGTGAAGTTCCGGTATCATTATCAACAAAGCGGCTGATTACTTTACCTGTTTTGGGGTTTAACACCATGATGCCGTCGGTGGCCGAACCTACCCACAATTGGTTATCGTTGCGAAGAAGAAGCGCCAAAAGGTCACCATGAACAAAGTTTTGCACCGTTGCAGGTGAATATATCCTTTCCCGCTTTCGGCTAATATAATTGTATAGCATCAGGTTTCCCTGTACGCTGCCAAGCCAGATTAACGAATCGTCGTAGGGTAAAAATTTATAAAAAGGAACCCTGTTATCAGGAGCATACAGGTTAACGGGATGGATGTGTTCCATACTGTTGTTACCCATGTTAAATCTGATCAAATCAGTTCCCGCTTCCAACCCTAACCATAAATATCCCGAATCATCGGGTAGCTCAGTAATATAATACGGAATAATTTTGTTTGTTATTTGAGTACAATTTTTCGTGCTTAAATTAATTCTGTCGAATCCCGAATATCCCCCTACAAACAGTTTATTTCCGGTTTTATATATGGAACGAACACTGCTGAAATGTAATTTAGGCTTATAAGTATTTGAACTACTTGCCGTAACAAAAAATGAAGACTGAGGGTTATAATAATAGAGACCCATACCATTACTCCCTATCCAAACAATTCCCTGGTCATCTTTATATATTTTAAGGAGCCCGTTAAAACCAAAATTATTGTTGTTGGTTGAAGTGTTATAATATATTTTTTTGTTTGTATGCATATTATACTCAACCAAACCGATATCCATAGTGGTAATCCATAATATACTATCGTTTATTATCTCCAACGAATTTGTTATGTTGTAATTACCACGTAATGTGTCAAGTTTTTGGTTGAGATACAATTGTTTATAACTATGACTTACAACATTAAACAGTAATACTCCCGTCCTATAAGTTGCAATGAGTAAATGATTATTATCAAGCACTTTAATATCCATTACACCAACAGCTTCCTTTCCTTTTAAGTTTTTTTTATGTATCAAAAACATAGGTATTTTTTTTACTGTTTTTGTTAATGTGTCCAACAACATCAGTCCGTTTGAAACTGTTCCTGCCCATAAATTACCCATTTTATCTTTTGCAAAAGATGTTTTTTGAATCCTTTGGAAAGGTGTTGTACCGGAAAGTTTAAAATGTTTTATTTTATGTGTTTGTGTGTTGATAACATCCAATTTTTCGTTTGAAAAACCAACCAAAATTGTGTGAGGCTCAACATACTGGATTCCGGTAACATAGTTTCCAGCTAATGAGGCTGTATCATTTGCTATATGCCTAATAACAACAAAGCTGTCTGTTTCGGGGTAATAGATACTAATACCATTTTGTTTGGTTCCTATCCACAAATGATGATTTGAATCTTCGGTAATTACCGTTATTCCGTTTGCCCCAATACTATTTGAATTTGTATGGCTTTGCTGAAAAATCTTAAAATTTTTCCCGTCAAACCGGTTTAACCCGTCGTTGGTGCCAAACCACATAAACCCACGACTATCTTTAAAAATGGTATTGATGGTATTTTGGCTCAGTCCATCGGCTGAGCTAATGTGTGTAAAGCGTAAATAGCCATCAGCATACAATACTAATGTTGAAAAAAGAAAAAAAAACATTATGAAAAGTTTTTTCGTCATAGGAGTAAATTAATGCTCCTCCAAAGATAAGCAAATTTTTCTTGTTTTTCAACCGTGGTCATAAGTTGAATGCAGCAAAATTTTACTCGTCGGAAATTTCCTCCAGCAATTTACGATAGGTTGAAAAAACTCTGGCACGCGAAACAAAACCGATATATTTTCCATTATCCACAACGGGCAGGTTATAGTTTCGGGAATTTTGAAATTTTTGAGCTACCGATTCCATATTTTCATCCGGCGAAACAATGGGGTCGGGCATAAACATAAGTTCCTCAACAAATACTTTATCGTATAGTTCAGGTTTAAAAATAATGTTTCGTATGTCGTTTACAAACACCAGTCCGTAAAAGGTATTATCATCATCAACCACTGGAATAATATTTCGTTCCGACTGCGAGATAACCTTTACCAAATCGCCGAGAGTGGCATCCTTATGAATGGTTTTAAAATTGGTTTCAATAAGCGACTTAACATTCATCATCATCAGTACCGCTTTATCCTTGTGATGGGTTAACAGTTCGCCGCGTTCAGCCAGCCGTTTGGTGTAAATGGAATGAGGTTCAAAGTACATAATGGTAAGGTACGACACTGTGGCTGTTATGATTAGAGGCGTAAACAGGCTGTATCCACCGGTAAATTCGGCAATAAGAAATATACCGGTAAGCGGCGCATGCATCACTCCGGCCATTACTCCCGACATACCCACAAGGGCTGTGGCATTAACAGGTATATGAACAAAAGGAATCTGGTTAAGAAGCTCGCCAAACACGCCACCGAAAATACCTCCCACAAACAACGAAGGAGCAAAAATACCCCCCACACCACCGGAGCCTGATGTTAAGGCCATGGCAATAACCTTAACAAAAACAATAACTGTTAACAGCATTAATATCACACTTGCCGCATGTGGTTTTCCAAACAGGGATTCGTTAATAACCATGTGCGTTTTTCCGTTGATAAGCTCTCGTAAAAACTCATAACCTTCCCCATACAACGACGGGAAAATAAAAATAAGAACTCCCACCAAAAAGCTTCCTAGCAGCACCCGCTGCCATATTTTTTTTATGGATTTAATTTGTTTTTCAACGTAAAGCGTTGTTTTTGTAAAATAAAGCGACACAAATCCGGTAAGCAGTCCCAGCAAAATATACCATGGAAGATTTTCTATTTGAAAATCATCGGTAAAATTAAACGAAAACAATACGCCCGATCCCATTAAAAAGTAGGCCACCGAGGCTGCCGTTGCTGCCGAAATGAGTAAAGGAATCAGGCTTGTCATGGTTAAATCAAGCATTAAAACCTCAAGCGAAAAAACAACTGCGGCTATGGGAGCTTTAAAAATACCGGCTATGGCACCCGAAGCTCCGGCGCCAATTAAAATAATAACCGTTTTCTGATTTAATCGAAACAGTCGTCCGAAATAGGAGCCTATTGAACTTCCCGTAAGTACGATAGGTGCCTCTAATCCAACCGAACCACCAAATGCTACGGTAAAAGTACTTGCCACCATCGAAGAGTAAATGTTGTGTTTTTCGATTCGTCCGTTTTTTTTCGAAATAGCATGTAAAATGTTACTTACACCATGGCCAATATCGGCTTTAATAACATACCGTGCAAATAAAACAGCGAGGGTAATACCTATAACCGGAAAAAAAAGGTACACATAAAGTCCTTCTCCAAAATCGAAACCATGGGTTATCATAGCATGGGTATAGTGTACTATGTTTTTAAGCATTACTGCCGCCAACCCACTTAACAACCCAATTATCAAGCTTAAAATAAGAACCACCTGCCGCAAATTATTTCCGGCAAAACGATGAACAATTCCAATAAATTTTCTTGTTCGACCCATGGTTGTTATTCCTCCGAAAAATCTTTAAGAAGTTGCCGGTATTTTGAAAAAACATTGGCTCGCGAAACAAAGCCTTCGTATTTGCCATCCTTAAGTACCACCAAATTATACTTGCCTGATTTCTGAAATTTTGAAGCCACCGTTTCCATATCGTCGTTCCAGTTAACCACATTTGACGGCATAAACAGCAAATCACGAACGCTGGTATCGTACAGTTCGGGCTTAAACATAATATGCCTTATCTGATCTAAAAAGATAATCCCGTAAAAATTTTGTTCTTCATCTACCACCGGAAAGATATTTCGGGTTGAGTCGGCAATAATTTTAACGAGATCCCTCAGTGTGGCATCAGGCCGTACAATCGAAAAATTGTGTTCAACCAAACCACTCACATCCATCATGGTTAATACTGCCTGATCCTTGTTATGAGTAATGTGTTCGCCCCTGTTTGCCAGCTGGATAGTGTATATTGATTTGGGTGAGAGCAGGTGTGTAATTCCGTACGAAATGGTTGCCACCAGCATAATGGGTAAAAACAATTCGTAACCGCCTGTAATTTCAGCAATAAGGAAAATGGCTGTTAACGGTGCATGAACCACGCCCGCAAGCAATCCCGCCATGCCAACCAGCGCATAGTTGCTGACAGGAATATTGGTAACACCAAGATGGTTCAGCACCTGTGCAAAAAACAGGCCGGCCATGGCTCCAATAAATAATGTAGGAGCAAAAATACCGCCAACGCCTCCTGCCCTGAATGTAATGGAGGTTGCCACTACTTTTAACACCAGAATTCCAAAAAGCAGTATCAATCCTATGGTAATATTATCACGAAAGCCGTAAAACATACTTTCGTGAAAAACAAAAGACATATTTCCTCTTAAAGCTTCGTTAATATCCTCATAACCTTCACCATACAACGAAGGCAGCAGAAATATTAACAATCCCAGGGCAACGCCGCCAATCAAAAATTTCCAGCCCCAGCCTTTGAGCCTGTCAAATAATTTTCCTGTAAAAACATATGTTTTAATAAAATATACCGAAACGATGGCAGTAAATATACCCAACCCGATGTAATAAATGGTTTCGGCCATGTCGAAATGGTATTTTACTTCAAAGGGATAAAGTACATCCTGGCCAAGAAAAAAGTACGAGGTTAATGCAGCTACAATTGACGATAATAATAACGGAACCAGAGCAGTCATGGTCATGTCAAACAAAATAACTTCAAGAGCAAATACAATGGCAGCGATAGGTGCTTTAAATATAGCTGACATGGCTGCTGCCGAGGCAAATCCTAAAACCGACACCACCTGTTTGTAATTGAGTCCCAACATTTTTGCCAGGTTTGACCCGTATGCTGCACCGGTAACAACCGTAGGCCCTTCCAATCCTACCGACCCCCCGAAACTTACCGTAAGGGCACTGGAGATAATGGAAGAAAACATGTTGTGTTTTTTAATAATTCCACGCTGTTTTGAAATGGCGTACAACACGTTTGGAATACCATCACGAACTTCGTGGCGCAAAATGTATTTAACAAAAATAATGGTTAGTAAAATACCAATGGCAGGATAGATTGCATACTGAATATTAGAATAGTCGATTGAAAAACCGCCGGTTAAAAGTTGACGTAAATAGTAAACAATGTTTTTCATTATTACAGCCACCATGCCGCCTAAAAAACCAATGACAATGCTTAACAGTATCATCAGTTGATTTGGTGCTATTTTACGGCTGAGAATCAGCAGTGTGTCAAAAAATCTTCGCTTTCGTTTCACAGTTGGCAAAAGTAATAATTATTAGTACAAACAAGGCTTTTAACACAAGAAGAGTGCTTAAATATTATGTCGAATAAATGTTTGTAACTTTGGCATTAAAAACTGAGCCGCTTTTTTCGATGGCCGGAATTTGGAATGAATGGACAGATTCAAACAACAATATAATAAACACATTTTCAATTATTACAACTCGTGCCAACAATAAAATGAGTAAAATCCATCACCGCATGCCTGTTATACTTACTCAAGAGAGGGAAAAAGAGTGGTTAACCATCAACGATGAGGTTTTTTTAAAAAGTTTGTTAGTTCCCGTTAGCAACGAGAAATTAGATTTTTACAGGATTTCAAAAAAGATAAATTCTCCAAAAAATAATGATGCAGGAGTCATTGCACCTGAGTTAGAAGGTGAGCAGTTGAAGTTGTTTTGATAAGCTTTTAAATCTGGGATAGCTCGTGCAGTTCATTTTGTTCCAAAAGCAGGTCGATTTCCTTTATTTTTGACGGGTTCAGCTTAAAAACGCCGGATATTTTTTTTATCTCACGCAAGGTTGGAATAACCGAACTCAATTCGTCAGGATTGCCCGATTTGTCAATAATTAACAAATAATCGATATGCCGATAGTCGGAAAGCAATTTTTGTTTGGAATGATGATTGGCAATAAGGTAGGATTTTATTTTTAGCTCATCGCTTTTACAGTAAAACCAGGCATAGCCAACGGGGTTGTTTTTGTTGCCGTGGAAAGGAAAATCATCGTATTTAATAAAGTTAACGTTCAGCGCTTTATTAACATGATGAGCAAGCTGATAGTCGGAAAAAGTTGTAACGATTCCAAGTATTAGAAACGCATTTTCGTAGTCGATATCAAGTGTTAATTTTTTTACCACGGTTAAATTGTTTTTTCTTTTTCAAAAGTAAAACAAAAAGCAATGGCAAAGCGGTTAGTTGGCAGGAATTGGCAAATCCAATTTTTTCCAGGCTTTTTCGGCAGCCAGTTTTTCGGCGCCTTTTTTTGAAAGGTCTCTTCCCGATGATATTTTACTGCCATCAACAACCACTTCAATAATGTATTGTTGGTCGTGTTTTGTTTTAATTTCTTCAACCAGTTTAAATTGCAAGCTGTGTTTTTCCTTTTGTGACCATTCAATCAGTTTGCTTTTATAGTTAATATCGGCATTCATCAGGTTTTCAACGTCAAAATTTAAAAGCACAATTCGGTTGACAATTACTTTTTTCGAAAACTCATAGCCTTTGTCGAGATAAAGTGCCCCGATAAATGCCTCAAAGGCATCGCCGGCAGCCGACTTACTTGTGCCGTTTCCTGAAACGGATGAAAGAATCAGTTTTGATAGCCCCAGCTTATAGGACAGCTTATTAAGCGATGACCGGCTTACGATTTTAGAGCGCATTTCGGTTAAAAAACCTTCCGTTTCGTAGGGAAATCGTTTAAACAAAAACTCGGCAACAACGGCACCAAGAATAGCATCACCAAGATACTCAAGGCGTTCGTTATTAATTTTCAGCCCGTTAATTTTATTTAACGAGGCCGATTTATGACGTAGTGCCAGTTTATACAAAAAAATATTTCCGGGATAAAACCCGAAAATATTTTTTATGGAAATTCGTAATTTTTTTTCTTTGGAAAGATGCGCCTTGATAAAATCGTTCAGAAACAAAACAAGGGGTGTTTACTGTCCAAATTTCTTAAAGATTATGGAAGCGTTGTGTCCGCCAAAACCAAAAGTATTGCTAAGGGCAGCATTTACCGTACGTTTTACGGCTTTGTTTCCAAAAGTAAAGTTCAATTTACTGTCAATCTTAGGGTCAAGATTAAATTGATTGATGGTAGGCGGAACCATATCGTGTTTAACCGCAAGCAAAGCTGCAATGGCTTCCACAGCTCCCGCACCGCCAAGCAGATGGCCGGTCATTGATTTGGTAGAGTTGATATTGATTTTGTAAGCATGTTCGCCAAACAATTTAGTAATGGCTAACGGCTCAACAATATCACCTACCGGCGTAGAGGTACCATGCGTGTTAATGTGGTCAATATCTTCAAGCTTAAGGCCCGAATCTTCAACGGCGGCTTTCATGCAAAGATAGGCGCCATAGCCTTCAGGATGCGGAGCCGTCATGTGGTAAGCATCGCCCGAAAGGCCTGCTCCTGCCACCTCGCCGTAGATTTTAGCGCCTCTTGCAAGGGCATGTTCCAACTCTTCAAATATGAGGCCTGCTCCCCCCTCGCCAATAACAAACCCGTCTCTGTCAACATCAAAAGGCCTTGAAGCCGTTTTTGGGTCATCGTTACGGGTTGAAATAGCGTGCATGGCATTAAAGCCACCCACACCTACCGGTGTAACGGCAGCTTCGGAACCACCAACTACAAAGGCGTTGGCTTTGCCAAGGCGAATGTAATTATAGGCGTCCGATAAAGCGTTGGCCGATGAAGCACAAGCTGATACTGTAGCAAAGTTAGGGCCTCTGAATCCAAATTTTATGGATATCTGCCCTGCTGCAATATCTGCAATCATTTTTGGAATAAAGAAAGGATTGAAGCGTGGTGTTCCGTTTCCGGTGGCAAAATCCGAAATTTCTTTCTGGAAAGTATCAAGCCCGCCAATACCGGCAGCCCAAATAACACCAACTCTGTCGTGGTCAGTTTCGGCAGCATCAATGCCGGAATCTTTAACAGCTTCGGAAGCAGCTACCATGCCCAGTTTGGCATAACGGTCAAATTTCCGCGCTTCCTTACGTTCAAAATAATCCTTTTCATCAAAACCTTTTACCTCGCAGGCAATTTTAGTTTTAAAGTTTGATGCGTCAAAATGAGTGATATGAGTGCATCCGCTTACCCCGTTAAGTAAACTCTCCCAATATTCGGGAGCAGTATTACCTATAGGGGTAATTGCACCGATACCGGTAACAACTACCCTTTTTAATTCCATAAAATACTAATTGATTTTCTACAAATGACTTTCGATGTATGAAATAGCATCGCCTACAGTCTCGATTTTTTCTGCTTCTTCATCAGGAATAGAAAGGTTAAATTCTTTTTCAAATTCCATGATTAATTCAACAGTATCAAGCGAATCAGCGCCTAAATCGTTGGTGAAGCTTGCTTCTTTAGTTACTTCACTCTCTTCTACGCCAAGCTTATCAACGATAATGCTTACAACTTTTGAATGTACGTCTGACATATTGTTTATTTTTAAAGGTTAAAACTGCTGCAAAGTAATGTATTAATGGATTAAAAAACAAAAAAAAATGAAATTTTTGGCTAACCTGCCTGCATTATATAATAAGGAGTAAAAAAAGTAAGATTTATTTATCCGGTGATTTGCTTTTCAAAATCCGGCCATAAAATTAACTTTGCGGGAAATTTATTTTGATTGTCCATGAAAAAAATTGCCCTTTTTGCTTCGGGAAACGGCTCCAACGTGCAGCGTATTGCAACGTTTTTTAAAACAAACCCTGATGTTAAAATTCCGTTGGTGCTTACCAACAACCCGGGAGCCGGTGTATTGCAACGGGCACAAGACCTTGGTTTAAATACACTTGTTTTCTCGAAGGATGATTTTTATCATTCCTCAAAAATTATTGACATTTTAAGCCGCGAGGGGATTGATTTAGTGGTATTGGCAGGATTTTTATGGTTGATTCCCGCTACAATGATAGCCGCTTTTCCCAATAGAATTATAAATATTCATCCTGCCCTGTTGCCTAAGTATGGCGGAAAAGGTATGTATGGACATTATGTGCATGAGGCGGTTATTGCAAACAAGGAAAAAAAATCGGGTATTACCATTCACTATGTTAACGAGAAATATGATGACGGACAAATTATTTTTCAGTCGTCGTTCGATCTGGCTGACAACGAAACCCCCCAATCGCTTGCCCAAAAAATACACTTGCTGGAATATGAGCACTTTCCTGTGGTGATTGAAAAATTATTGAAAAACTAAAGCCAATTTAATGAATCGTTTTGTAACGCTGTTTGTACTTTTATTTATTGCTGACTTTTTATTCTCTCAAACCTATAATGTTGACAGTTACGGGGCAGTTGGAGATGGCATTACCGACGATTATACCCCAATTCAAAATGCTATTTGGGATTTACGGGGTACAGGTGGAACACTCTATTTTACTTCCGGAAAAACATATATTATCTCACAAGGGTTGACCTTTAACACGTTTCCTGATACTCACAATTATCTGGTTACCTCCACCGGAGCTGAAAAAGCAACAATCAAAGTGAAGGACAGTACTATTTTGTATTGGAATCACTGGGGAATAAGATTAAGTGAATCCAAAAATATAACTATCGAGAATTTGACCATAGACGGAAATCGCGATACCCGAAACCCCACCGTTGAAACTTCAGGAACTTCTGTAATGTTTATTGATGGTGCGAGTGACGGTACCAGACTGAACAATCTTAACCTTATCAATTCGCCAATGGACAATGTTTATATTGTAGTACACGAAAACTACGGTGAAACACAAATGACGGATTTCGAAATGCACAATTGCAAAGTGGAAAATGCATTTAGAAACAACATGAGCGTTATTTCAGGTGAAAATTTTAAGATTATCGGTTGCGAATTTAATCATGCCAACGGCACCGACCCTCAATCGGGAATTGACTTTGAACCGGATTACAGTTCGGCAAACGGCTATAAAAACATGACAATTGAAGGCTGTAAATTTAAAGATAATGTCAGGTATGGAATTGAACTCACATATAAAATTGATGGTTCGGGATATTCTACCATAAAAAACAATTTGTTTGAAAATAACGGTATTTTGATAGGTAGCAAAAACAATAAAATCCACCATAACATCTTTGTTAATCAAGATCATCAACACCTGCATTCCGACCAAACAAGAGATGGTATCATATATTTTCATGCCAATCAGCACGGAGAGAATAATGACGTTTTTAATAACTATTTTTAC
>JALVAQ010000073.1 GCA_027011095.1 Bacteroidales bacterium | reverse complement strand
GTAAAAAAGGTGATCAGCAAAAGCAACATCAGCAGCCTAACAAGCCTCAGCAAATGTCGAAAAAAGATGCTCAACGAATGCTGAATGCCCTTAAAAACGATGAGAAAAAAACGTTGCAAAAACTGCAAAAGAAAAAAGCAAAGGCTGCTCATGCCAAAAAATCGGATATCGACTGGTAGCCAACCGGGTGTGGCAGGCTGCTTTGATTATTACAGAATTTGAGAAGTTTGAAAGAGGTGAAGTGATGACCAATAAGAAAAAAAGAATGAAATTAGTTATTAAATACATTAACAAATTCTCGCTAAGTATTGCGCTGTTACTGTTTACAGGCATTGCTTTTGCCGGGGGAGAGGTCTCATTTACGGCATCCACAAAAAACCTTGTTGAAGTTGGAGAGCGGTTTCAGATTTATTACACTGTAAATGCCAACGGCTCTGGTTTCCGGGTTTCCGATTTTGGTACGCTCTCGGTTTTGTCGGGGCCAAACCGGTCATCAAGTTCCAGCATTCAGTATATCAATGGTAAAATGAGCCAGTCAACCGAGCTTACTTTTACTTATCTTGTAATGGCAACAACTGAGGGCACGGTTAATATTCCACCGGCTACCATCAGAGTGGACGGACGTACCTATAAATCAAACGCCCTCACCATTAAAGTGGTAAAGGGTGCTGCAGGAGCTGCCAACACCCAACAAAACAGAGGACAACAGCAAACACGCAATGGCTCGGGCAGTAGCGCTAATGTTAGCGTGTCGGACGGAACCGTTAAAAACAGCGACCTGTATATTAAGGCGTTGGTGAGTAACAAACACCCTTACCTTGGCGAACAGGTAATCGTAACCTATCGCATTTATACAAAAATTCCCGTTTCTGATATGTCGGTTGACAAACTCTCTTCATTCCCGGGTTTTTGGACAAAAGATTTGTCGGATAACAACAAAAAACTTCAGCAGTCAACCAAAATTATTAACGGTGAGCAATACGTGGTTGCCGACATTCGTAAAATGGCGCTCTATCCTCAAAAAAGCGGTAAGTTGAAGATTGACCCCATGGAGCTTCAATGTATGACCCAGGTTAGAACCAAAGCAAAACGCCGAAGAAGTTACGATCCGTTTGAAGACTTTTTTGATGACCCGTTTTTTAACCGGAACGTAAAGAATGTAAAGGTTACCATAAAATCGAATGCGTTAACGATTGATGTTAAACCATTGCCACAGGAAAATAAACCGGCATCCTTTAACGGTGCTGTGGGTGAATTTACCTTTGCATCAAAAATAGATCGTACAAAACTTAAATCCAACGAGGCACTTACCCTTACCATCACCATTTCCGGAAGGGGTAACCTTGAGCTGGTGGAGGCTCCTAAAGTAAATTTTCCAACCGATTTTGAATCGTACGACCCCAAAGTTACATCACGCATCAGAACCAATGGTAACGGTGTTAACGGGTATAAAAAGTTTGAGTATCTCGCAATTCCGCGTAATCCCGGCGATTTTGTGATTCCTGCAACCACCTTTAGCTTTTTTAATCCCAAAGATGGTAAATATTACTCCTATTCATCGGATGAATTTAAAATTCATGTTGACAAGGGAAATGGCAACTCAAACGGAATTACCTATAGCAACTCCGCTCAGGAAGACATCCATTATATCGGTAAGGATATTCATCATATTAAAACCGGTGTTGTACAGTTCAGAAAAATGAATCATTTCCTTTTTGCCTCAACACTGTTTTATGGGCTGGCACTTCTTCCGCTGGTGCTGTTGTTAATTGTTTTTCTGTATAAAAAACAACACCAAAAGCGAATGGGTAACCTCGATTTGTTAAGAAACAAAAAGGCTACCAAGGTGGCTCGTGGCAGGTTGCATAAGGCCGAAAAGCTTAGAAAAGAAGGAAACGACAAGGCTTTCTTTGATGAAGTTGCCCAGGCGCTCTGGGGATATATTGCTGACAAGTTTAGTATTTCACAGGCGGAGCTTTCCATGGAAACCGTTAAGCAAAAGTTGGAACAACAGCAGGTTGATAAGGAAGTTTCCGATACTTTTATCAATGTGCTTAACGATATTGAGTTTGCCAGATTTGCACCCGGAGATACAAAAGGGAAAATGGAAAATATTTATAACGAGGCCATGGGAGCCATATTACAAGCCGAAAAAGCACTTAAACATTAAGAACGATGAAAAACAGAATAAACTATATATTGATGTTGCTGTTTGTTGTGTTGGTTTTGCAGGCTAAAGCACAAACAGCCGATTCGTTGATGATACAGGCCAACAACGCCTACAATAAAGGATTGTACGATTCGTCAATTAACCTGTACAACAAGGTGCTGAATAAAAACCTCGAATCGGCTGACCTTTATTATAATTTGGGAAATGCGTGGTTTAAAAAGGGAGAAATTCCCCATGCCATTCTTTATTACGAAAAGGCTAAAAAGTTAAGCCCCGATGACGAAGACATTAACTATAACCTGCGCGTTGCCAACAGCATGATTGTGGATAAAATAGAAACGGTGCCGAAACTCTTTTTTCAGGAGTGGTGGGCCTATTTTTACGATTTGTTCGGTGCCAATCAGTGGGCGGTAATTTTATTGGTTTCGTGGGCCATGCTGATTTTGTTTTTTGGAATATTTGTCTTCTCGCGAAGCCGCAGAACCAAAAAAACCGGATTTTTTCTCGGGGTATTGTTTTTATTGTTAACTGTGGTTAGTTACGGGCTGGCTTCACAAAAATATCATCACTCCATATCGCACAACGAAGCCATTGTTTTTACGCCCACCATAACAGTTAAAAGTTCGCCCACACAAACAGCCGTTGATCTTTTTGTTATTCACGAAGGAACAAAAGTAAAAATACTTGATAAGGTGGATAACTGGGTTAAAATTAAAATATCCAATGGCAGCGTTGGCTGGGTTCCCGAAAACTCGGTTGAAGAGATTTAGGGGGTGTTGTGATATATTTATTTCGTTACAGCCCCTTTAGTATGTCGGCAGGATGCAGATACTTTCATCCTGATAGGGAAGGGTGGATAAACAATATCCAATATTTTTATATCTTTAAGGCTGTTTAATAATCAGCTGCCATGGAGCCAACAGAAAAGTTTTCTCTCAATAAACGTATTCGTAGTTTTAAATATGCCTTTAACGGCTTGTGGGAAGTTGTTTTAAGGGAGCATAATTTCAGAATACATCTGCTTGCTGCTGGAGTTGCCGTTTATGCAGGCTTCTATTTTAATATTTCGGGCGACGAATGGATTGCCATCATCTTGGTTATTGCCATGGTGTGGTCGTTTGAAATTGTCAACGCTGCTATTGAAAAACTTTGTGATGTTGTTTTGTCCCGGGAGGATAAAAGAATAAAATTAATAAAAGACATGGCCGCTGCTGCCGTGTTGTTGGCAGCCATTGCTTCACTGGTAGTGGCAGCAATAATCTTTATCCCGAAGGTGAGGCTATGACATTGCTCTTTTTTTGCTTTAACGTTAAACCAATCTTGGCTCTTTCGGTTTCACATTTTTAGTATCTTTGTTAAACAAAAAGTTATAATTATGATGATAAAAATATATCCGGAAAATCCGGCTCCAAAACACATTAAGATGGTTATTGATGTGTTGGAAAATGGCGGTGTGGTAATATTTCCCACCGATACGGTTTATGCATTTGGATGTTCAATCTATCAGCCTAAAGCGTTGGATAAAATTGCCCGGTTGAAAGGGGTAAAAAAAGAGAAGGCTAATTTTTCGTTTATCTTTAACGATTTAAGCATGTTGTCGGATTTTACAAAGCCTTTTGACAACAGTACCTTCAGGTTAATGC
>JALVAQ010000072.1 GCA_027011095.1 Bacteroidales bacterium | reverse complement strand
ATATTAATCAATGTAAAATTAGTAAAAAAAACCGGGCATTGAGTTTTTGCTGTTAATCTTCTTAATTTTGCCTGCTGTTAAACAAATTAAAAAGGTGGATTACAATTATCATACATTTCCCAACGGATTAAAAATTATTCACAAGCCTGTTAAAGGGATTGTTTCTCACTGCGGGCTGATGGTAGAAACAGGTTCGCGAGATGAATCCGGAGCCGAAAACGGCCTGGCTCACATGATTGAACACCTTATTTTTAAAGGAACCAAAAAGCGCAAAACCTGGCACATTCTCAGTCGTATTGAAAATGTGGGCGGAGAGCTAAATGCTTATACCACCAAAGAAGAGACGGCAATTTACGCATCGTTTCTTTCGCCCTATTACGAACGAACCCTTGAACTTTTTTCGGATGTGGCTTTTAATTCGATTTTTCCCGAAAAAGAAGTTGAAAAAGAAAAAGAGGTAATTATTGATGAGATAAACTCCTACAACGACTCGCCCGCCGAACTTATTTACGATGAATTTGAAGAGCTTATTTTTGCCGGCCATCCGCTGGGAAGAAATATTTTGGGAAACATTGAAAATGTGCAGTCGTTTTCGCGGTCAAACATCATCAGTTTTTTAAAAAAGCATTACGGAATCCAAAATATGGTTATCGCCTCGGTGGGTGATATCGAATTTTCAAAACTAATAGGGCTAACCGAAAAATATTTCGGTTGTAAAAAAGCAACCACAAAAGCTACCTCGCGCAGTAGTTTTGAACACTACACCCCTTTTCAAAAAACAATCAACAAAAAGTCATATTTGTCGCACCTGATGGTAGGTTCTACAGGGTATTCACGAACCGACAAAAGAAAAACGGCGCTTATGCTGTTAAACAATTTGTTGGGTGGGCCGGCCATGAACTCGCGGCTTAACATGGGTATTCGCGAAAAATATGGTTTTGCCTATCAAATCGAATCCTATTACCAACCCTACTCCGATACCGGCGTGTTTTCAATTTATTTGGGAACCGATGCAAAACACATTCAAAAAGGAATCGACCTGATTATAAAAGAACTTAACCTGCTGCGCAAAAAGAAAATAGGAACACTGCAATTGGACAGGGCACAAAAACAGTTTATCGGCCAAATGGCCATTAGCTACGAAGCATCGGTAAACGAAATGCTAAGTATGGCACGTGCACACCTCTATCGCAACAGGGTTAATACATTTGAAGATAATATCAATATTATAAACCGTTTATCTGCATCCGACCTGCTGGAGGTTGCCAACGAGGTTTTTGATACCTCGCGACTAAGCAGGCTTGTTTTTGAAAGCAAAACCAATTAGAAAAAAGGTTTATCCTTGTATTTTTAAAGTGTCAGTTTAATTATAACCTTGTATTTTTAAAGTGTCAGTTTAATTATAACCTTGTATTTTTAAACTTTTCTTTATATCTTTGCCATAAAATTAACTACAGATGAAACGAAGCATAACCGATAAATTACTGGACTGGAAAAACAACCGCCACCGCAAACCGCTGATTTTAAGAGGGGCAAGGCAGGTTGGAAAAACGTATAGCGTTATTGATTTTGGAAAATATTATGCTGGCAAGGTGCATATAATTAATTTTGAAAAGACACCCAAATGGAAAAAGATTTTTGAACAAGACCTTGATGCAATAAGAATTGTTTCCGAACTTGAGTTATTGTTGAACGAAACCATTGTTCCCAACAATGACTTGTTGTTTTTCGATGAAATTCAAAACTGCCCGAAAGCAATCATGTCGTTAAGGTATTTTTACGAGCAGTTGCCCGAAATACATGTTATTGCTGCCGGTTCACTACTTGAATTTGCTTTAACCGATATCCCTTTTCCGGTGGGCAGAGTTCAATTTATCGAAATGGTTCCCATGAGTTTTGCCGAATATTTAATGGCGACCGGTAAAGACAAAATGGCGGAAATTATCAATTCAACACCTGTAAAATTATCGGAAGTTATTCATCAGGAAATATTAAAACAGCTGTTTACCTATTTTTTTGTTGGAGGGCTTCCCGAGGCTGTTAAATGTTATGCAGAAGAACAAAAGCTTTCAACAGTATATAAAATTTATGACGATTTAATGACCACCTATATTCAGGATTTCTCAAAATATTCGCCAAGAGTGGATCACGACTGTTTAAACATGGTGTTATCGTCAATTAGTAAATCGGTAGGAACACAAATAAAATATGCCCGTCTTGCCGATGGGTTTTCAAATCCCACTATCAAAAAAGCATTTCAGGTGTTAACTATGGCGCGGTTAATAACCAAAGTTAAAGCTGCTTCCCCGGCAGGATTGCCATTGGAAGCTTCAAGTAGCGAGAAAAAGTTTAAATCTATCTTTTTAGATATCGGGCTTATGGCTCATTTAAATGGCATGAATAGCAACTATTTTGAGCTGAAGCAAAATTTTAATGCTGCTTTTCAGGGAGCACTCGCCGAACAATTTGTCGGACAGGAATTTAAAGCGTCAGGTCAAAAGAATTTATATTACTGGGCACGAAATTCCAAAAGCAGCATGGCAGAAGTTGATTACCTGCTGGTAAAAAGCAATGCTGTTTTTCCGGTTGAAATAAAAAACAGCTCCTCCGGCAGGCTAAAAAGTGTTCATCTTTTGTTAAAAGAGTACCCCGATTGTCCAAAGGCAATTGTTCTTTCACATGCTGAATACGGAAGAATTGATAATCAAAAACTAGAATTTATTCCCATTTATTATGCTTCACAAATCAGCAAACAACAAAATTAATCCCCATGATATTCACCAACCATAAAACAGAACAGTACCTCCACAACCACTCAGGCAGCGAAGCGGGTATCCTTCATAAAATTTGGCGCGAAACCAATTTAAAAACCTTTTACCCCAACATGGTTTCCGGAAAAGTGCAGGGGAAATTTTTGCAGATGATTGTAAAAATGTTAAAGCCCGAGAAAATACTCGAAATAGGAACCTTTACAGGCTATTCGGCTGTGGCAATGGGCCTGGCGCTGCCCGAAAACAGTAAACTGATTACCATCGACAACAACGAAGAAATTGAAACCATGGCAAAAGGCTTTTTTAAAGAAGCCGGCCTGGATAAAAAAATAACCATGATGATTGGTGATGCTGTAAAAATCATCCCCGACTTGAAAATGGAATTTGACCTGGTATTTATTGATGCCGACAAAGAGCAGTATATCGATTATTACAAAACCGTTTTCCCAAAAGTAAAAAGCGGTGGTTTTATCCTAGCCGACAATGTATTGTGGGGAGGCAAAGTGCTGGAGCCGTTAACTAAAACCGATAAAGAAACCCAAGGAATCAAAGATTTCAACAAAATGGTAAACAACGACCAACGTGTTGAAAAGGTGATGCTTTCCATCCGTGACGGGTTGTACTTGATTCGGAAAAAATAAGGACTCTACAAGCTTATCTAAAACCCACAAGCTTGTGGGTGTTCGTATTAATTATCAAAAATCATGTTGTAGGGCCGTTGAATAGATTCGGTAAGTTGCGGTATTGATATATACTTGCTTTCACGCTTGTACTCGCGCCCATCAAAAAAGGTAATTAGCGTAGGATTGGCAAAAACATTGAACCGGGCAGGCAGTTCGGGATACTTCAGGGTATTAACAAAGGCAAGCTTCATTTTAGGAAAATCATTTTTTACCATATCAATAACCTTCGGCCTTAAGCTGTGGCACGGTGCACAATTGTCGTTATAAAAATATACCATGGCCGCTGTTTCGCCGGCAATATGGTTTTCAACCTCTTCAATGGTCATCAATTCATTTTCGTATATCATAGTTTCCTCATTTTT
>JALVAQ010000071.1 GCA_027011095.1 Bacteroidales bacterium | reverse complement strand
TGCCTTAGCTTACTGTAATACAAAGAGATTATAGTATATTTGAAAGTTAGCTGTTATTTATAAACAGAAAAATAACGAACATGAAATTAGTATTATCAACTTTATCAATGGCGATTATAATTTTAGCATCATCTTGTAAAAAAGAAATACTTATACCCGAAATCATTAATCCTACTCCACCAATAGTTTATGTTGCCGGTGATGGGAGCGGTAATTATAATTGCGATGGGAAAAGCGACCAAATAGAGATAAATGCAGCATTAGATTATGTTGCCGAACATTCGGAGTACACAACGGTATATTTGAAAGGTGCAAATACATTTTGGATTGATGAGCCAATTTATATTTCGGGCAACTCAACATTAGAAGGTGACGAAAATGCCATTGTAAAACTTGTTGATAATGCGAACTGGCAAAAACAGTTCAAACCGCTTATCGGACAAAAAGGGACTATATTAGAAGAGATAATGCCTGACCAAAGCATTACCACTCACGATATCACCATTAGAGGATTTGAACTTAACGGAAACAGGGCACATCAATCTGAACCTTCGGGACACAGCTATTATCGTATGATTCAATTACAAAATTGCTATAATGTTACAATAAACGATATGTATATTCACAACGGGCTTGGTGATGGTATAATATTAGAATTTGGGGTAGATACAAACAAAAATGAAACAATGTTTGATATTAATTCTACATTTTATAACAATCGAATTCACAACGATGGACATGATGGGATATATGTAGGGCAGGCTACAAATTTTGAAATTTACAACAACATCATCACGAATACAAGAACAGATGCAAGTATAAGAGTGCAAAATTGCAATGATTTAAAAATTTACAATAACATTGCAGGTAATGCACCGGATAGACGAATGTCAGGTGCAGCTGCTGTTCATGTAATGAATTATGGAAATGCACATGTTGATAATGTTGAGATTTATGGTAATTTCTTTTATGGTAATCAAGATTGGCACGGCATATGGTTGGAACAACTAACAAGAGGAGGGGCAGGAACACTAAACGCTCACACAGGTGTTTATATTCATAATAATGTAATTTCTCAATACAAATTAGCAGGTATTGGAATTTACGGTTTTAACAATACTCGCATTGAAAATAATCTTATTGAAATAAGTGCAGAAGGTGCTGGAATTACTTTTTATCAAGGCGACCCTGTAAATACATCGTTATCAGGTTTTCAAACATTTGTTAAAAACAATATTATCGTAAAAAATGCCACTTACGGGATTGACAATCAACAACCGTCAATTCATACTTTTGTTTCAAACTACAACTGTATAAATGGAAATATAAGCGGGAATTACAACAATGTAACATCGACAAGTGATATTTACTCAGACCCTTTGCTTGCTTGCGAATATGAGTTGCACGATAGATATTATAATGCAACAAGTTATTATATTTTTAGCCCAATCTGGCAAAATGCCGATGGACAGGAAGATGGTGAAAACCCAATTTGTAAAACTGATTTAGGGGCAAACAAAGTTTGGCAGATATATCATTTAAAATCAGAAGGTGGGCGTTGGAATGGAACGCAATGGGTTAATGACGCTAATACAAGTCCTTGCATTGATGCAGGCGACCCGGTATCAGATTATTCAAATGAACCAACACCAAACGGAAACAGAATAAATATCGGCGCTTTTGGAAATACAACGGAAGCATCAATAACAAACCGATAAATATGGATTTTAAACCAAGGTTAAGACAAAAACTAAGGCTGCAAAGGTTAGCAGTAAACTGAAAAACTGGAGCGTTAATTCCTATAGCTACCGGATGCCAAGCGCACCATATTTAAACAGATAGCTTTTTTACTTTTCAATTTTTTCAAAAGGTAAATCCATAATATCAAACTTTTCCCACCCCTTAAAATCGTAATGCCACCACTCCGAAGGGTAAACCGTAAAACCATTATCTTGCATTACATCCATAAGTATTTGCCGGTTTTGTATGGCAACCTTTGATAAATTTTGATAGTCGGGATGCGCTTTCTCAGTAAAATCATCAAAAGGTGTGGGCATCTCCAATTCTTTACCGGTTTTTAAATTAACAATACTAACATCCACAGCCGCACCACGATTGTGTCGTGAACCGGTGTAAGGAGATGCAACATAGGTTGTATCGTGATACACTTCGTAAAACTTAACAGTAGCCGAGTACGGACGGTAGGCATCATAAATTTTTAAGCCGAGTCCGTTTTTCTTTAACGCCAATTGTACCTTTTTGAGTGCCATAGCCACGGGTAGTCTGGTAAAAGCCATGGGTTTGTTATAAATTTTTATGCCGGTAAAATTATTGGCAGTTGCATAACGTATGTCGAGAACAACATCCGGTACATAGCTCTCAATTTTAACAAGCTTGTTGTCTGGGTTTTGTTTTACGAGCTGATTGTACAAAGCCGTATCCCTGATAACCTCAAGGTTTTTTTCGTAAGTGTATTTTTGTTGTCCCTGAAGAATCCCGTAAAATGATAAAAAGATGAAAGTAAACAAGGTAATGATTTTCATAAAATGTGGTTTTTAATTTATTTTTATCAAAAGTAGCTATTTTTTTGCTCTTTTTTTACTTATTGCTGCCATTCATACTAATTGTATTTTGTTATGAGCAGTAAATTCAATATTTTTGGTCTTCAATAAAAAAACTTTTTACCATGGAAGAGTTAAGTACAAGATTTATTAAAACTGTTTTGGTGTTAATTACAGTGGGGATTTGGGTGTTGATTTTTCAAAATGCCGGGTTAATTCCCTCAGCAAAAAAACAGGTTGTGGTTGCTGATTCGGCACTTCGTGTTACCGGTGAAGTGGACGTTGCCAATACCGTTTTTATTAAAGGTGCTGTTGACGCCAATATTGAGAGTATTAACGGGTATTCAAAGTTTTATAAAGATCCGCGTACGGGAGAATATTATGTAATTCCAATGACTGACCCATATGAATAGGCGTGAATTTTGTCGATCGGTATTCACTTTTAACTAAATAAAATTTGCTTAAAGAAAATCATATTAAGAAGTTTTTTCTTTTACTATTGGTTATTCCTGTGATTACTTTAGCCGGCTCGTTGCAGGATACCACAACCGAATCATTATCGTTGTTTAAAGCAAAACGATTATTTGAGCAGGCTGATTCATTAAAAAAATCAGACCCTCAACAAGCGTTGGTATTTAATCGTGAGGCCTTATCGTATGCACATTATGTGAAGTCATCGGAATTACTCGCCGATATAAATAGATTAATGGGTGAACTTTATATTACTGAAAACAATCTGCAACCGGCCATTAACTATTTTTTAATAAGCGAAAAACTTTACAAAGAATTTGGAAATAAAAAAGAGCTGGCTACAGTTTACGGCCATTTGGGACGAATGTATTACAACAATAATTTTGAACTGGACAAAGCGCTGTCGTACTACAATAAAATGATGGATATTGCCATGGAAATCAAAGATAAACAACTGATGGCGGCCTCATACGACAACCTTGGTAGTCTGTTTTTAAGCCTACACGATAAAGAAAAGGCATACGGATATTATCACCAGCTACTTTTAATAAGCGAAGAAATAAACGACCAAACCGGGATTGGAAAAGCACTTAATAATATTGGCGAAATTGAACGTCACAGAGGCGATTACGAAAAAGCATTTGACTATTACAAACAAAGTCTGGCCATCCATCGCGAGCTACACGATATCAGAAAAATGGCCATCAACATGGAAAATATAGGGATAACTTATTATACCATGAACAAGCCTGAAAAAGCTTTAAACTACTATTTGCAGAGTTTAAAATACTATCAAAAAGCAAACGACCAGGAAAACATTTCCAGCGTGTTGATTCTCATGGGAAGAAATGCCATTAAACTTGAGCAGTACCAAAAGGCAATTGAGTACTTCAACAAAGCTAAAAACATTGCTGCAAAAAATAATTACCACCGATATTATATGAGAGCCTTAAAGGGGCTTAGCAAAGCTTACGAGAGAAAGCATAATTCGGCAAAAGCACTTGATTATTTTAAGCAATTTGAAGTTTATAAAGATTCTATTTTCAAGATAAACGAAAGAAACAATATAGCAGCCATTAAAACACAGCTACTTACCGAACTTGACAATACCCAATACAAGCTGCAGAAGTATGAAATAGATATGCTTACCAAAGATAAAAAGATTTACCGTCTGAAAATGAATATTCTTATAGCCGTACTGATTATCATATTTTTAAGTGGCGTGTTGTTAACCGTGCGGTATAAAATAATTGTAAAAAAACAAAATCAGCTTCGCGAAAAAGATGCGGAATTGCACCATGCCCAACAGGAGCTTCTTAAATCGGAGCTAAACAGTAAGGACAACGATTTGATGAGCTTCGCACTTCATATTGTACAAAAAAATAAACTTTTAAAAGAGCTGGGAACCAATCTTAAAGAGTTGTCGAAAAACAGCGATCCCGATACCAATAAAAAGTTAAGGGAGATGAGTCTTTATATTAAACAGATGCTACAAATTCAGGAAGACATCGACCTGTTTGACCAAAAGGTAAGCCAAACCTACGACGGTTTTTTTCATAAAATAAAGGAACATTTTCCCACTCTGACAAAAAACGAAGAGCGTTTATGTGCTTTGTTAAAACTTAAACTCAGTTCAAAAGAAATCGCTTCAATAAATAACACTTCCATAAAAGCAGTCGAGATGAGTCGCTACCGTTTGCGCAAAAAATGTGGAATTGATAACAACACCAGTTTAACCGACTATATAAGCTGTTTATAGTGTTATGTAGAGGTAAAAAAATAGCTACCTCTTGATATACAGCTATATAAAATTTTTTATGTAGTAGTAAAGTAATTACCTTGTAGAAGTAGAAAAAAGTATGTAGTATTATTGTAGAAGTGGGAAAACACTACCTGTATTAATTTAATGATACATTTGTTGGCGAATGTAATTAGCATTTAGGTTTGATATTAATACAAGGCAATTATGGAAAATAAATTACTTGGTCAGAAAGAAATCATTCGCCAATGTCTTAACAACAACCGTCAGGCTCAATTTAAATTGTACGAAAAATATTCACCGGCCATGTTTGGTGTGTGTTTAAGGTATGCAAAAAATTCAACAGATGCCGAAGATATTTTGCAGGAAGGGTTTATTAAAGTTTTCAGGTATTTAAAGGATTTTTCAGGCAGAGGCTCATTTGAAGGGTGGCTTCGTAAAATAATGGTTAACTCGGCACTCAATTTTTATAAACGTAAAAATTTGATTGCAAAGGGGGTTAACCCTGAACATGTTCAGCATTATGTTACCAACGAAAACGATGTTAGCGCCCTTGCTAAAATGAATCACGAAGAGTTATTGAATATTATCAAGGATTTACCGGATGGTTATCGTACTGTTTTTAATTTGAATGTTATTGAAGGCTATTCGCACAAAGAGATAGGAACATTAATGGATATTTCGGTAAACACTTCAAAATCTCAATTGTCAAGAGCACGAAGATCGTTAAAACGCATGGTTTCTGAACTTTTCGATTCTGAAGATTTAAGAATATCAATGGTTGCTCAATCAGCAGGGTAATCCGGTTAATTAATTATTGTTACCCGCCAGTCACCCGGCTCCGAAATGGTAAATTCAAATCGCACATAAATTTTTGCCGTATGTAATTTATTAAAGGTATAATAATTTACCTTTATGGTTGCTGGAAAATTAACAAACTCATAACCAAACGAATATCCCAAATTTGTTTTTGAACCGCTGGAGCTGTAAACTATTAAATCATTAATATCAGTATTTCTCGATCCGTTTTGAAACACATCAATTAAAACCCTGTTTCGTAAGCCTCCTGTTTTAACAAATGTGTAACGATCTACACTGGAGCTATGTATTACCTTGGGTTTAGGCGGAACAGGCCCAAGATACTTGTCATCTTCCCACAGTCCATTTAATATAGAATCACCTTTGCTCAAATGTAAAGTTAATACCCCTGTTCCCGATCGCTTACCCATTACCCACTCGCCCACATAGCTGTCGCCATTGGCCCAAATATAGGTTCCTTTTCCATCGGGATAACCGGCTTTAAAGTGGCCTGTATAAGTATCTAACCCTTCCGCTTTGCCCTTTCCTTTAGCAAGGCCTTTTTTGCATTTTCCATGATATTGCTCACTGATCTCTTTTACTAAAACTTTGCATTTTTTTTGAGCCAATACCGGTAAACTCAACAAAGCGAGTAAACTTAAGAACAATCCTGCAATTGATAATTTTTTTAACATTTTTAATTATTTAGAATTTATACGGCACAACAGGTCAAAATTACAAAAAATGCGTCAGGATTTGTCAATTCAACTCATAAAAACAAACATATCGACTAATGATATGACTTACCTGCAACTTAAATACAAATAGGCCTGTCATGTTGTAAATTGTGGATTATTTTTAAGTCTAATTTCAAATTTCAAATAGTAAAACAATGAAACATTTTTATTTTTTTATTTCCATGTTGTTTTTAGCAACATTTGTAAATGCCCAGACCTATGTGTCAGAAGACTTTACATCAAATACTTTTCCTCCTGCAGGATGGAGTTTCGATGCCCATAGTGCTAACTGGTCCAAGTCGGATTCCAGAAACGCCCTGGGTGCTGAATTGGGTGAGGCAAATCTGCATTGGAGTCCCCAGTTTAATGGTTATACCAGATTTATTTCACCTGTGGTTGACCTAACCGGTGTTACCGACCTCTCCATTGAGTTTAATCATATGCTCGATTTTTACGGTGGGTCAACCGAGCACATTGGCGTAGCTACCCGTTCAGGTGGTGGCGACTGGAATGTTGTATGGGAAGTACCGGGAGCGACCATTCCGGCCGAACACAAAATTTTAACCATTACAACACCCGATGTGGGGGCCTCCGATTTTCAGTTTTGCCTCTATTTTCATGGTGATTCATACAACATTAACGATTGGTATATTGATGATATTCGCCTTTTTACACCTTTTGATCACGATGCCTCAACTTCCGAAATTTTAGGCGACACCTATTTTCAACCCTACAGCAATTATACTCCTCAGGCAACAGTATATAATGCCGGGTTAAATACCGAATCGTTTGATGTGGCATGTTCGGTTACCAATCCCGCAGGCGATATTGTTTTTGCCGATACAACATCGGTTATTGATTTGGCAAAAGCTACTTATCAGGATGTAACTTTCGGCTCTTTTCAGCTTGCCACTCCCGATATTTACTACCAAATTACCATTACCACCCTTTTAAATGGCGATATGGATGCATCCAACGATACAAAAGCAAAATATATTTACACCTACACACACGACCGCGATATGGTACTGCTGGAAATAGGTACAGGAACCGGATGCCCATACTGCCCGGGAGCAGCCATGGGCGCCGACGATCTTATTGCCAATGGTAAACCCGTTGCAGCTATCGAATACCACAGCTATAATCCCAGCGACCCGTTTAACACACCTGAAGCAGCAGCCCGTACAGGTTACTATGGTATTACCGGATATCCTACTGCCGTTTTCGATGGACTAAAATCGTATGTTGGCGGAAGCAATACCCAGTCGCTCTATTCGGCATACCTTCCTTTTGTTGAAGAGAGAGAAGCCGTTAAAGTTGGCGTTGGAATCATGTTCACCACCACAGCAACAAGCCGTGGTTACCACGTTGATGTTACCGTAATGAAATACGCACCTGTTATGGGAACCAATTTTGTGCTTCAATTTGTAGTAACCGAGTCAGATATTGCCTACAGCTGGCAGGGACAGACTAAACTTGATTTTGTAGAACGTTTAATGCTGCCCAACGAATCAGGTACACCTGTTGACATCGCCAACAACAATACCATTGAGTTAGGTTATGATTTTGATATTGGCGATGACTGGAACCCTGATAATCTTGAAGTAGTTGCGTTTGTTCAAAATCTTGATACAAAAGAGATTATGAACGGCCATAAAGAGATGCTACAATATGTTGGCATTGGCGAAAACAACGCATCCGACATTAATTTGTCGGTGTATCCAAACCCGGTAAAAGAATCAGCTGCCGTATCGTTTACCTTAAAAGAAGATGCACAAGCAACAATCAGTATCTATAATTTGCAAGGCCAAAAAGTATCAACCTTGATTAACAAAAATCTTTCTGCCGGAGAGCAACAAGTTACATGGACACCGGAAGATGATTTGCCCAACGGTATTTACTTAATGAAAATGAACATCGGAGGCGACCTGTTTACGAAAAAAATAGCTATTCATCGCTAAGTTTTATAAAAAATTTAAAAAAGTCGGGTTAATTTGATTTTAGCCCGGCTTTTTTTATTATTATTGTGCGGCCATAAAATGAAGTGAAATGGCTTTTATTTAATCCTTAAAATTTATATCAATGCAAAACGATTCGGGTGTAGCAACAGGTTCGGTTCAAAAGGAAAATTATCTGATTCCAATAATAATAATCGGCGTATTATTTTTTATTTTCGGGTTTGTAACCTGGCTCAATGCCACTTTAATACCCTTTTTAAAAACTGCCTGTGAGTTAACCTCTTTTGAGTCATATCTGGTAACTTTTGCTTTTTATATTTCCTACTTTGTAATGGCGCTTCCATCGTCGATGGTTTTAAAGAAAACGGGGTTTAAAAACGGTATGGCTCTGGGATTGCTTATTATGGCTATTGGTGCTTTAATTTTTATACCTGCTGCCAACACACGTACCTACACATGGTTTTTATTGGGGCTGTTTGTGCAGGGAACCGGACTTGCCATTTTACAAACGGCATCAAATCCGTACGTAACCATTTTGGGGCCCATCGAAAGTGCTGCCAAACGTATCAGTATTATGGGAGTTGCCAATAAATTTGCCGGCATCTTAAGTCCCATCATTTTAGGTTCTATTGTGCTTACCGGTATCGATAAAATAGAAAAGCAGCTGGATGGTATTACTGATGCTGCCCTGCGCACCGGAATTCTTGACACCCTCGCCTCAAAAGTAATTTTGCCGTATGCTGTTATGGCCGTTGTACTGGTAATAATGGCTGTAGCTGTTAAATATTCATCGTTGCCTGAGGTTGAAGCCGAAGAGGAGGAAGTGACAGATGAACAACCTGCCCACAAAAGTATTTTTTCATTTCCCTATTTTTGGCTGGGTGTTTTAACCCTTTTCTTTTATCTGGGTGCCGAGGTTGTGGCGGTTGATACCCTGATCAATTATGGTAAATCGCTTGGCTTTAGCATTGATGAGGCTAAATTCTTTTCTTCTTTCACGCTAATAGCCATGATTGTGGGTTACTTTTTCGGTATAATTGCCATTCCCAAATATATTTCGCAACAAAAGGCACTTAAATATTTTGCCCTGTTAGGTACCATCTTTACTTTGGTGGCTGTAACAACCAGCGGCTTTACTTCAGTGCTGTTTATTGCTGCTCTGGGCTTTGCCAATTCAATTATGTGGCCGGCTATCTGGCCGCTTTCTGTTGACGGATTGGGAAAATATCTAAAGCTCGGCTCCGCCTTTATGATTATGGCCATTGCCGGAGGAGCAACCATTCCGCTATTGTATGGTTACCTTTCGGGAATATCTTCCATTGGTAGCACCTTGGCCTATTCAATATTGATTCCCTGTTATTTGATTATATTTTATTTCGCCACCTGGGGTTACAAAGTGGGCAGAAAAAATGTAGTGAATTAACAAATTGCCAAAACAGCTATTCTGTTTTTACGGGTTTGACTACTTTTACCACAAATTAAAAACTCATGGCCAAACCTAAAACCATTTATTATTGCAGCAACTGTGGCAACCAGTCGAGCAAATGGCTGGGAAAATGTCCTGCTTGCGGCGAGTGGAATACCTTTGTGGAAGAGGTGATAGTTAAAAACGACACTCGTAAGTCGGGTATTTCTGCCAAACAAACACAAGCCAAACCCACACCGGTTCATAAAATTGAAACAGATGAAGAGATACGAATAGATACCCGTAACGGCGAACTGAACCGTGTACTTGGTGGCGGGCTGGTTCCCGGGTCGGTGGTGCTGGTGGGTGGTGAGCCAGGCATTGGGAAATCGACTTTGTTACTGCAGGTTACCATGAATCTGATGGGATTACGAACGCTTTACATATCAGGTGAAGAGAGTTATCGACAGATTAAGATGCGTGCCGACAGGCTTAAGCTGGAAAACAAAGAGGTGTACATTCTCAATGAAACTTTTACAGGTAATATTTTTGCTCAAATTGAAGCGGTAGAGCCTAACCTCATCATCATCGATTCCATTCAAACCTTATACACCGATAGCATTGATTCCTCTCCCGGCAGCATTTCACAAATTCGTGAAACGGCGGGCGAGCTGCAACGCTATGCCAAAACATCTAATATTCCCGTAATTCTTATTGGGCATATTACCAAAGAGGGTAACCTTGCCGGCCCAAAGGTGCTGGAGCACATGGTTGATACAGTATTGCAGTTTGAAGGCGACCGTCATTACGGTTTTCGTATTCTGCGTTCGGTAAAAAACCGGTTTGGTTCCACTTCGGAGCTTGGGATTTTTGAAATGCAATCAGGTGGTTTACGCGAGGTGAGTAACCCCAGCGAGATATTGCTTTCACAACGCGATGAAGAGGCTACCGGCGTGGCCATTGCAGCCATGGTGGAAGGCCAGCGCCCCATGCTTATCGAAACGCAGGCGCTGGTGGGGACAGCTACTTTTGGAACGCCGCAACGCTCTGCCACGGGCTACGATACCCGTCGGCTTAATATGTTGTTGGCCGTCCTCGAAAAACGCAGCGGCTTCAAGCTAAGTGCCAAAGATGTGTTTATGAACATTGCAGGCGGTATCAGGGTGGACGATCCTGCCATCGACCTTGCCCTTGTGGCAGCCATCATCTCCTCAGCCGAAGATATCTATATCAGCAGTAACATCTGCTTTGCCGGTGAGGTAGGCCTTTCGGGCGAAATCAGGGCGGTAAGCCGTATTGAAAGCCGTATTTCGGAAGCTGAAAAGCTTGGTTTCGAAAAGATCATCCTCTCCAAATACAGCATCAAAGGCATCGACAAAAAAAGCTTTAAAATAGAAATTGTCCCTGTGTCAAAGGTTTCTGATTTACCGGAGCTGCTGGTGTGAATGGTGATTTTTTATTTTAATAAATCAGGTTTTTCCTACATTTATTTTCCATGATTCAAAAAACATTTGCTAACCACTCAAGAATTAATATAATACTATATTCAACGGGTTTGTTGATGGTTATTCTGTTCAGAATTTTAGTAATATTAAAGTTCAGTTATAAATATGCTGATAGCGACCAGTCAATCATGTGGCTTGGCGTTATAAATTATTCAAAAGGTATTTTTCACGAACCAGGCTTTTACGGCCAGTCGTACAACACTATGCTTGAGGCATTTTTTGCTGTTCCTCTATACAAACTTGGCATTCCTCCCTATAAAGCTTTGCCCATTATAACAAGCTTTATGGCATTGTTTCCCTATGTATTAATATCCTTTCTCACGTTTTTAAAAAAGCACTATTTTCCGGCATTGGTAATACTCACCATTCCTCTGTTACTCCCCAACGAGTATGCAATGATTACCAGTCTGCCAAGAGGTTTTGTTACAGGCATCTTTGTGTCAATATTTGGGATAATTGCAATTTTTTTTCCGACAAAACGAATTGGTTTTTTTATGCTGGGATTTTTTAGCCTTTTGGGTTATACCGTGAATGCAAATTCAGTAATTATTACTTTACCATGCTTGCTCAGTTTTTTTCTTTATAATTATAAAAATAAACGGTTCTATTTATACGCAGGTTCAGGTTTGCTCCTTGCAGGTTTACTTTACTTTTTATTCCATTATTTTTACATGGTTCATCCCTTTTACAATTTACACAAATACACTCTTTCCTTTTCATTGAACCTTTTGCTTTCAAATCTAAGCCACCTTGATAAACACTTTAATTATGTATCACCCCTCTTTTGGAAACAAGGTTTTTTAACTTTGGTTTTGTTGCTATTCGGAGGTGTTTTTTTAATTTTTAAAAAACAGACAAATCACGGAGTAGCATTGCTGGCCACGCTCGTCTTTATTATTATAACTCTCGGTATCAATAAAATTAACGATGGTACAGCCTCGGTTTTCTTTTCCCTGTCAAGAATGTATTTAGGCATTCCAGTGTTAATGGCAATGTGCCTTGTTTTGTTGAAAGAAAGAAAACGCTATTTATACATATATATGACCATTGCCGTGTTGTTTTTTGCAATAAAAGTAATTACGCTAAACACTTCTGTCACAAGGAGCCTAAACCCCGGTAATCACCATGTTAATACAGTAGCTAAAATTGATAAAATTTGTAAAGAATGTAAAAAACTTGACGAGTTAAGTAAAACTTACAATGTAAAATTAATTGTTATTGTTAACCACTATTACTACGATTTTTTCGATTATGGTTGTGCTACTTTTTATAATGATTTTCCTAAAACATTAAGACCGTCGTACGAAAGAAGAACATGGCGACTTCTGGAGGATGAAAATAAGGTCTATAAAAACATCATGATTATTGATGACCAACATTCTTTAAAAGAGGGTTTTAAAAATATTAGGAAAACAAATTATGGTTACCTTGTTTTGAACAATAATCGTAAAACAATACAATT
>JALVAQ010000070.1 GCA_027011095.1 Bacteroidales bacterium | reverse complement strand
TACAATGTAAATGATAATACAATAGAATATTATACCGATGGTTTAAATTCAGGATTATACGTACTAACTATTTTGGTTAATAATCATCTTGCCGGAAGCAGAAAGTTGATGGTTGAGTAACCACTTGTTTTTCAAAAAATTTGGGCTAATTCCTATTTTGATGTGAAAAGGGTTGTATCAACCCAAAAAACATTACTTATTTTTACAGAATGTTTCACCGAAGATGAAAACACAAAGACAATTAGTCCCGTAGGGACGGCATATTTCTAGAAAAATATTTACCAACATTTAACAGTCCCGTCAGGGACGAAACCTGCCTGACGGAAAGGCAGGTAGTCGGAGTGTGGCGCGGAGCATACAACATCAGGCTCATTGTTATCCTCAAAGCAAAAGGAGTCATCATCCTAATCGTAGTTTCGCCGGGAGCAGCCTACCCTTAGCGTCTGTAACCTTTTAGATCTCCGCCCACCACATGCTATCCTCGACCTAAAAGGTTTTTCCACCCTAAAACTACCAACCTACGCCATTTCAACAACCTTCATGGCTGCCTTTATTCCATCGGCGGCGCTGGATACTATACCTCCCGCATATCCGCTGCCTTCGCCAACTACATAAAGATTATCGAAACCCGTACACCTGCCATCCGGCTCACGGTCAACCTGAATGGGTGCCGATGTTTTGCTTTCGAGGCCAATCACGTTCCCTGTTCCAAAACCATGCATCTTTTTAATAAAATCTTTTAGTCCCGCACGCATGGCCAGGGCGGTTTTTACAGGAAGCATCTCCCACAAAGGAGCCTGTTCAATGCCCATGGGATAGCTTGAAGTTTCGTAACCCTTAGTAATTTTTCCACGAATAAAATCCTGTACGGAACAATAAGGCGCTTTGTATTGGTTTGAAAATTGATAAAAACTGTGCTCAAGATTTTCCATCCAGTCGAGAATTTCCAACGCCGAAACGCCGGGTTTAATCATCTCATTGGGATTAAAGGCAGCCACCAACGCCGCATTGGCAAAGTTTTCGTTTCGCATATAGCGGCTCATTCCATTTACAATGTTGGCCTTTTTAACTGCGGTGGCCGGTACAATAACCCCTCCGGGACACATACAAAAGCTGTAAATATTTTGTTGTCCGTTTCCCTTTGATGTCAAACGGTATTCCGCAGCTTTTACTCCCGGCAACGAAGGTACACCCCATTGGGCAATATTAATAATCTCCTGACTGTGTTCCATTCGGCTGCCGATGGCAAAGTTCTTGGCATGAAAGCCAACCCCGTTTTTAATCAACATACGATAGGTATCATAAGCCGAATGGCCGGGCGCAACAAAAACATAATCGGCTTCAAGGCTTCCCCGGTTAGTTTCAACTTCAACCACACGTGATTGCCTGATTTTTAAACCGGTCATGGCAGTTTCAAAAAGGAAACTGCCACCAAGATTTTCAAATTGTTTTCTAAGGTTTTTAACAATAATTTTCAGGTTATCGCTTCCAAGGTGGGGATGGGTCATATACTCAATTTCAGCAGGAGCACCGGCAGCAACGTAAGAAGAGAAAATAAAAGCCTTTTCGGCAGAAATCCGCTTGCTGCGCGAAGTAAGTTTACCATCGGAAAAGGTACCTGCTCCACCTTCGCCGAAGGCATAATTACTTAAAGGATTAAAAACGCCAGTAGCCTCAAACCGCCGGATGCCTGTAGTACGCTTTTCCACATCGGTACCTCGTTCAATAAGAGTGGTTTTAAATCCGGCCTGCTGCAAAACAAAAGCGGAAAAAAAACCGGCAGGGCCGCTGCCAACCACTACTACCCTTTTATCACGCTTCTTAAAAGGTATTTCAAGATGTTGTTTTCTAAGCACTTCATCCCCTTTAAGTGCATCGGCTTGAACCAGCAGCCTCATTTCCCAATGGATGTTTTTTTTGTTGCGGGCATCGAGGCTTTTACGCTCAATGGTAAACGTAAACTTTTTAAGTCCCGTTTTCGAAGCAATCTTTTTACGCAACAGGTTATCATCGTAACCCGTTGGAATTTTTAATGTAAGCTGTTTATACCCCATTAATTTATATCGACAAAATAAGGTAATCTTGCCTGCACTCCCTGCATACTTTCAACTTTAAGTATCCGCTCGTAATACTTATAATAATCGCCCAATTGAGTTTTAGCTATATGTGTCGATACTTCTCCTGACATCTCCTCAACAAGTGCCTGGAAAAAGTCCTTGGCTACCGGATATTCCGATATTTTATATTTGTCGCCCAGTCCGGCTTCGCGCGCAGCAGCATTTATGGCTCGCTCAAGCCCGCCAATGCTGTCAACAAGTCCCACTTTAATGGCATCGGAACCGGCCCAAACCCTGCCTCTTGCAATGCTGTCAACATACTGTTTATCCAACTTTCTGGATTTGGAAACCAACGTAACAAAGTTGTTGTAAATGCGTTTGATGCTATTGTTTAATTTGGCTTCTTGCAATTCGTTCATGGGTTTCATCACATCAATAAAATCGGCATTTTTATTGGTTTGAACCTCATCAAAGGTTATTCCCAGCTTGTTATTGAAAAAACCTTTCATGTTGGGGATAATACCAAACACACCAATAGAACCCGTTACAGTTGACTCTTCGGCAAAAATTAATTTACCGGGCGTTGATATCCAATAGCCGCCCGATGCTGCATAGTTACCCATGGAAACAATAACCGGCATTTTAGCAGCTGCCAGTGCCAGCTCGTGACGAATAATTTCGGATGCCTGCGCATCACCACCGGGGGAGTTAACCCTGAAAACAATGGCTTTAACTCTGTTGAGTTCTCTTACTTTGCGAATGGTTTCTGCCAACGATGCCGAACCAATGGTATTGGGCGTGCTCTTTCCCTGTGTGATGTCTCCTTCGGCATAAATAATAGCAATCCTATCCTTGGACTTTACAGGTTTTTTAGCCACGGCCACATTGTTATATTTTGCAAAAGATACAAAATTCAGTTCGCCATCCCCGCTCTTTTTCTTAAGCATATCTAAAACCTGATCGCGATAAACGGCACTGTCGATAAAGTTGTTTTGCCGAGCCACGGCAGCTGTTGACAGCTCAAGATTGTCGGCAATGGCGTTGAGTTTATCAATGCTGATATGCCGGCTTTTTGAAACCACCTTTAAATATTTCCCCCATAAGGCATCAAGCATGGTGTTAAGCTGTTCTTTGTTTGGCTCCGAAGCTTTATCGTACAACAACGGCTCCACAGCGCTTTTGTATTTATTGTCAGGCCCGCGAACAACCTGTGTTTCTATATCAAGTTTATCCAAAAGCCCTTTAATAAAGGTGAGTTGCGCGTGCAAGCCTTTAAAAAGAATAATTCCTTCGGGATTTAAAAATATTTTATCGGAAACAGTGGCAAGGTAATAACCGCTTTGGTCGTAATTGTTACCATAACTAACTATAAACTTCCCCGACTTTTTAAACTCCTCCAATTTACTTCTAATTTCTTCCAGGGTAGCTGCACCGGCCGGAACCGATTCCATATCTAAAAAGATACCATCCACATTCTTATCGTGTTCGGCTTTTTCGATGTTTTTCAAAATATCGTTTAAACCCCAGGGCTTGTTGGCTTCCATGGTGGCAAAATTAAAACCGTCAAAAGGGTTCGATGGCGTGCGGTCTTTAATGGTATTTTTAAAGGATATTTTTACAATCGAATGGGGTTTTATGGAAACGGTGCCCACTTCACCTTCCTGCATATTCATCACGGTACCCACCATAAGGGCGACAAAAAAAGTTATTACAAGCAACACGGCAATAAAGGTTCCCAATGCCGAGGCAAACATAAATTTAATAAACTGCTTCATAATTTTATT
>JALVAQ010000069.1 GCA_027011095.1 Bacteroidales bacterium | reverse complement strand
ATTGATAACAAAGTTAACACAAAATAAAGATAAATCTGAGTAATAGCTTGATTTATTTAACGTTTAATTGTTAATAAAGTTTCAGAAGGAACGATGGTATAATTTTGCATAAAAATCCCATAAAACAATACCCACACTAACCGTAATATTAAAGGAATGCTTGGTTCCCATTTGAGGAATTTCGAGCACTGTATCGCTCAAACATAAAACTTCATCGTCAACACCCTGAACTTCATTCCCGAAAACAAGTGCATATTTCTCATTATCAGATGGCCTAAAATCATTGAGCATAACACTGTTATCCACCTGTTCAATACTAAGTGTCCGATATCCCATACGCTTTAAGTCATCAATTGCATTCACTGTATTTTCATAATATTTCCACGAAACCGATTCGGTGGCTCCCAGCGCAGTTTTATGAATCTCACGATGAGGAGGACGGGCTGTTATGCCGCACAGATAAATGGCTTCAATACGAAACGCATCGGCAGTTCTGAAAGCGGATCCCACATTGTTTAGACTTCTGATATTGTCTAAAACAACAACAATGGGTGTTTTTTCCGCCATTTTAAAATCTTCTACCGACAACCTGTTGAGTTCATCGTTTTGGAGCTTTTTCATATGTTGATAATTTTTGCAAAGGTAATTCTTTCGTTTTATCTGTTTTCCGCAAGGTTTTATACTTTTGTCCTGAATAAAAAAATATCTGTGGCAAAAGAAAAGAAATATGTAGAAACGCCTTTAATGAAGCAATATTATGGCATTAAGGCAAAATATCCTGATGCCCTGCTGCTTTTCAGGGTGGGCGACTTTTACGAAACCTTTGGTGAAGATGCCATAAAAACATCCGGCATACTAGGTATCGTTTTAACCAAACGCCGAAACGGAGCTGCCTCCTTTGTTGAGCTGGCGGGATTTCCACATCATTCGCTGGACACTTACCTACCCAAGTTGGTTCGCGCAGGATACAGAGTTGCAATATGCGACCAGTTGGAAGACCCCAAACTGGCTAAAAAAATTGTTAAGCGGGGTGTAACGGAATTGGTTACTCCTGGCGTTTCGATGAATGACAATGTGCTGGAGCAAAAAGAAAACAACTTTTTGGCAGCCATTCATCTCACCTCCAGTATTTCGGGATTGGCGCTGTTAGACATCTCCACCGGCGAATTTTTTGTGGCAGAAGGAAACAAGGAATATATTGACAAATTATTACAGGGTTTTATGCCCACTGAGATTGTTTTGCAACGACAAAACAGGGGAAAATTCATCGAACATTTTGGCGAAAAGTTTTACCTGACGGTTTTTGATGACTGGGTTTTTACCGATGAGTTTGCCAACGAAATTTTACTGAAGCACTTTAAAACAAACTCGCTTAAAGGTTTTGGCGTTCACGAAATGCATCAGGGCATTATTGCTGCCGGTGCGGCGATACATTATTTATACGAAACCCACCACGACAAGCTGGATCACATCTCGAAAATCAGCCGGATAAACAAGGGAAAATACGTATGGCTCGATAAATTTACCATTCGCAACCTGGAACTCATCTACCCGCTGGTTCCCGGAGGGAACACGCTGCTGGATGTGCTCGACAAAACCGATTCGCCCATGGGTGCCCGCATGATGCGCCGATGGATTACTTTACCTCTTATGGATAAAGGTACCATTGAAGAACGGTTGGAGATTGTCAGTTTTCTTTTTGAGAATGCGGCAGTACGCGAAAACCTGCATCTGGAATTTAAAAAAACAGGTGACCTGGAACGGTTGGTTTCAAAGGTGGCTACGCGACGTATAAGCCCGCGCGAACTTGGCCAGCTTAACAGGGCTTTACAAAGTGTTGCAGCCATTAAAACAATTTGTACCGATGCTGATTTAGAATCATTAAAAAGTGTGGCTGAGCAGATTAACCCCTGTTCGCTGTTGTCGGAAAAGCTGAACAACACGCTTGCTGACGAGGCTCCTATTGCTGTGGGGAAAGGACAGGTAATAAAGCCCGGAATTTCAGATGAACTTGATGATTTAAGATCCATTGTTTTTTCAGGAAAAGATTATCTGAAGCAGATAAAAGAGCGCGAGCAGGAACGTACCGGCATCAGCTCCTTAAAAATAGGATACAACAATGTGTTTGGCTACTATTTGGAAGTTACCAATGTGCATAAGGATAAGGTGCCTCCTGAGTGGCATCGCAAGCAAACTTTAACCAATGCCGAACGCTACATTACGGAAGAGCTTAAAGAGTATGAGCAAAAAATACTGGGAGCCGAGGAAAAAATCCTTTCGCTTGAGCAGCAGCTGTATGATGAACTGGTTCATTTTACAGCAGGATTTGTAAAGCCGGTTCAGTTAGACGCTTCACTTATCGCCTCGTTGGATTGCTTAAACTCGTTTGCAAATATTTCGGAAGAAAACAATTACAGCAGGCCGGTTTTAAACGAAGGGTTTGCCATCGACATTAAAGAAGGTCGCCATCCGGTGATTGAAAAAAACATGGCTCCGGGCGACCATTATGTTGCCAACGATGTTTTTCTCGACAATAAAAAACAGCAAATCATTATCCTCACAGGGCCTAATATGTCGGGGAAATCGGCTTTGCTACGGCAAACTGCACAAATAGTACTAATGGCTCAAATGGGCTGTTTTGTTCCAGCCAAAAGCGCCACCATTGGACTGGTTGACAGACTATTTACCCGTGTGGGGGCTTCCGACAACCTTACTTCCGGCGAGTCAACCTTTATGGTGGAAATGAACGAAACAGCGAGCATCCTCAATAACATTTCAAACCGCAGTTTAATATTACTTGACGAAATAGGCCGGGGAACCAGTACCTACGATGGCATTTCCATTGCCTGGTCCATTGCCGAATTTCTGCATGAGCACCCGGCATACAGAGCCAAAGTGCTGTTTGCCACACACTACCACGAATTAAATGAAATGGCAGAAACCATGTCTCGCATAAAAAATTACCATATAGCCGTTAAGGAGCTTGGCAAGAAAGTAATTTTTTTACGAAAATTAAAACGTGGTGGCAGCGAACACAGCTTCGGAATTCATGTGGCTGAAATGGCGGGCATGCCAAGGAAGGTACTGGAACGGTCGCGACAATTGTTAAAGGTACTTGAGCAGAGCCATTCGAGCGAAGAGCTGACGGAAAAGGTTAAAGCAGAGGCCGAAAATTATCAGTTGAGTTTTATTCAGTTGGATGACCCGTTACTACATCAAATAAAAGATGACATTTTAAATACCGATATCGATACCCTTACACCTGTTGAGGCATTGATGAAGCTAAATGAAATAAAGAGATTACTAACGGGAAAACAGTGATTTTCACGCTGCTAAAACGATGGTAAAAAAAAGTGCTAAAAATATTTTTTATTTTTTGTTTGGTAATTAAAAAATATTTTACATTTGCACTCCCAAATCAAGCGGGAATAGCTCAGTTGGTAGAGCACGACCTTGCCAAGGTCGGGGTCGCGGGTTCGAGTCCCGTTTCCCGCTCAAAAAAACAAATCCCGATCCCGAAAAACGGGATTGGGTTTTTTTATAAAACTTCGGTAACGAAGCAAGTGTTCTTTAAAACAGATGCCCGAGTGGTGGAATTGGTAGACACGTTGGACTTAAAATCCAATGACCATTGCGGTCGTGCGGGTTCAAGTCCCGCCTCGGGTACTTTTTAAACACAACCCTCTGTATCAAAACGATATGGAGGGTTTTTTATTTTTAGAAATCCCAATAAACAAAACACAAATCTCAAACAAATCGGGCAAAAGATATCCGGCAATTAATAACAATACAATTTTTTCTATCTTTGTTACTCACCCATTTAACAAAGAACCATGCTGGTTAAAACTTATGGC
>JALVAQ010000068.1 GCA_027011095.1 Bacteroidales bacterium | reverse complement strand
CTATTTTTCTTATTGATAGTCCCAAATTGAAATGGGTTAATCGTTGTTTGTTAATTGTTAATCGTTAATCGTTATTTGTTGTTCGGAGGGGGTTGATTTTTAGCTCTTACCAAATAGTTAATATAACCATTAACAAGCGGGATAGCCTTATTAATTAATTCCCTACCTTTTTGATATTCATTATCATTAATATATTTTTCATCTTTTGCTGTAATAAACTGATCAATTAATTCAAACAACGAACCTCTTGAGATTCTACAAAACTGAATATTTTCCTGATAATGATATCTTCCATAACCTTCTGCTAAGTTTTCAGTGGTTGACCGGGAAGCTCTTCTCATTCCGTCAGTCAAAGCATATTTTTCTACAGGAGGGAATTTTTTTATAACTCCTGAAACAAAGAGTTTTACTTCTCTACATGCTTTCCAGCATTCAAGATCTTCAAAACTTTTTATTTCTCTTTGACTACTCACTTTTAACCAATAACTTTTAACTAATAACTTTTAACCAATAACTCTTAACCAATAATTTTTAACTAATATCCATCATCCGCAACTATCTCTCAATCTCCGGTGCACAGGTTCCAAGGCTATTCATAATAGCTGATACATCAGCAATATTTTGTCCCGGCAGAATGTTTTCCAGCAGTGTGATGGCATGCACATAAGCAGCACCTCTCAAATGCATCCTTCTTGGGTGGATACTGCCATCGGAAACAGCGTAATAACCTACTTCACCACGTCCTGATTCGGCACGAACATAAGTATCACCGGCGGGAACACGCCACTTCATCGGATTTGGAATCTTGGTGTTGAATTCTCCTTTTGGCATCTGATCGAGTACCTGACGAATAATGCGAATCGACTGGCGCACTTCGGCACGACGAACCAATGCTCTGGCCCAAATATCACTGCCTTCCTGGGTAGGAATTTCAAAGTCAAGCTTGTCATACACTTCGTAAGGTTCATCAATACGGATATCGCTTCTGATACCGGCACCACGAAGCACAGGGCCTACAACACCATGTTCAATAATGCTCTCTTTGGGTACATAGCCAACACCCTGGGTTCTCTTTTGGAAAATGGAGTTGGCAAACATCAGATCATCATAATCTTTGAGCCTTTTTTCCAAATAATCCAGTGTATTTAAAACCTTATCTTTAAAACCTTTGGGAAGGTCGCGACGAACACCACCCGGCCATTGATACATATGATAAACCCGGCCACCGGTCAGCTGTTCAAAAAGGTCCAGAATATAATCTCTGTCGCCAATCGACCACTGTCCCATGGTGTATAGTCCCAACGAACCATTTTGTCCGGCATACCACATTAACTGGGTAGCAATACGGGCTAACTCAAGCACCATCACACGAATGTATTTGGCGCGTTCGGGTATCTCAATGTTGTCGAGCGATTCAACCGCACGGGCGTAAAGGTTTTCCATTGGGTCGGTTTCGGGTACACAAAAACGGCACATCAGTGTAAAACTGTTTAGCCAGTTTCTACGTTCCTGTAACTTTTCAAAAGCCCTGTGCAGGTACCCAACCTCTGTTTGAGCACTAACGATGGTATCGCCCATTACTTTCAAACGCACCATCATGTTTCCGGTAATACCGGGGTGCTGAGGGCCTAAATATATTGTTGTTGCCTTTTCTCTCATAACTATCTGGAGTATTTTTTTGCAAAATCAGGAATTTCTTCACCCGAACGTTTGGTAATGGTTTCACGTACATCCTGAGCATCTTCTCTTCCTGGACGGTGCCAAAAGGTTCGGTTAACATATTCCAGTGTATCAAAGTCTCTGCGGAAAGGAGGGATGTCATCCCAGTCCTCAAGAATAAACTCATCAGGAGCAACCATATCGGGAAACTGAATGCCCAGCATCTCTTTCATTTCCCTTTGATAAGTATTAGCCTGACGCCAAATCATGTCAATGTTTTCCATTACAGGATTTTCGCGATCAATACGGGTATGGATAAAGAGTTTTACTTTATCCTGAGGCGACCAAAGGATATAAACTATTTCAAACTCATTTTCCTCAATCCAGTCAACATAGGCGATATGTGAAAGATGTCGGAACCCAAGTTGTTCTTTCATATGTGAAAGAAAGCCCGGGATAGCATCTTTATGAACGGTGAAATCCAAACGATTGCCATCGTACGCTTTGTTTACCGCTTCAGGAAACGCCGCTTTGATTTTAGCAATCATTGTATCTTTTATCTCTTTCATAACTTTTTATTAATCGTTATTTTACCAGTTATAATCAGGTGCTTTTGCAATCCATTTGGGTGCAATTTTACGCTGATTTGCTTTATACCAATCAAGGTTTTCAAGGTACTTTTCGGCACCGTTTGCTTTTCCTTCGCGGATAATTTGTTGCAGCTTGGCAAGGCCGGCAATTACTGCTTCGGGACGCGGCATACAACCGTTGATATAAACATCTACAGGGAGGTATTTATCCAACAGGTTAATGGTGTTGTACGAATCGTAATACATGCCCCCGTTTATGGTGCATGAGCCAAAACCAACCACATATTTAGGACTTTGCATCTGCTCGTAAACACGCACTACCCGTTTTACCGTTTTAACGGTAAGGTAGCCGGTAATAAGCATCACATCGGCCTGGCGCGGGGTGGCAGCACCCCTAAAACCCAACCGTTCCGCATCATATCTCGAAGTCATGGTAGGAGCAATTTCAATGGCTCCGCAGCCTGTTCCGTAGGCTAATACCCAAACGGAGTGGCTTCGTGCCCAATTTTGAATTGTCTCAACTATCTTTTTTGAATTCTTATCGTTATACATTCTTCAATAATTTTTAAAACATTACAGCATATAAAATAGCGAGTAAGCCAATAAAGGTTGGCCATCCCCAAAACCATCTTACAGCTTGTTCTGTACGGTAACGGGGGCTAACTATACCATATAATACAGGAATCATGTACAGCAAAAATGTTTTTACCACGAGCATTACCAGGTTATTGGCTCCACCCATAAACAAATCGACATACAATACCAGTTTGGCAAAGGTAAATACCGATCCTGACGACATCATGGTAAACAGAAATTTACCACCGTTTTCCGAAACAGGGCCTGATGCCAGCTCGGTAGGTGCTCCCACAATATCGAAAGGCGAATATCTGAACATCCCCAGCATGGCCAAAACAGCAGCAATAAATGCAAACGGGTTGGCAAACATAAGCCAGGTGCCTGTTTCGCGCTGAATGTTCATAAAGTCAATAACAGAGGTTGTTTTATAACTTATCATAAGTGCAACCAAAGCCATTACCCACGGGATTTCAAAACCAACCATCTGGCTCAGTCCACGGGTTACACCAATGGATGAGTTGGGGTTACCTGTTTGTCCGGCTCCCATGGCCATACCAAGAGGGCCAAAGGTCATAATGTAAAGCAGGAAGATTAGGTCGCCGTTAAAATTCATGTTGGTAAACCAGCTGTTATACCATGCATGCCCACCGGGAGCCAACACGGGGATAATCATTAACGATACCACTGAGGTTACCATTAAAAAGGCTGCTCCGAGAAAGTGCATGGCTCCGTGATGAATTCCACGGGTTTTTGAAAACAACTTAAAGGCATCAATAAAATTTTGATACCAGGGAGGCCCCAAACGGTTGTGTACTCTTCCGGTAATTTTCCGAACAACTCCTCCGTATGTCATTCCCACTAAAAAAGCGAGAATGAAAGTGGCCATTGCCTCTAAAGTTTTTATTAAAATATATTCCATTTGTCTTTATTTTTTATCCGAACAAATTAACTCTAAACAGCAGCAACAGTGCTAAAAACAGGATGGCATAAATGGCATAAGTTTGGCCGTTACCAGTATAAATACGTCTGGTAAACTCAAACAAAGCTTCCAATCCGTTTCCAAATGCTGTATAATATTTATCGATTTGCCTTTTCAGGAAGGGTTCAATAGTACGCTCGAAAGGTTGCATAAAGTTAACCTTGAAAGTAAGGTTTTCCCATTCCTTTGGAAGTTCTCCCGAAGTACTTATATCTTTTGTGGAAACATATCGTGTTCCTTTGGTTCCTTTGAACCATAAAAACAGGGCAAAAAATACAAATACTGCCAATACTACATACAAAATAGGTTGCAAAGTAACTATATCACCCCATTCGGAGAACAGTATTGACTGACCCCATAAATGGCCTCCGGTAGCATCGTATCCAACATATTGCAATGCGCTGTCGATGGGTTTAAAAAGCAGTTGTGGAAAGGTTCCTAAAACAAAGGTTCCAATGGCTAATAACAACATGGGAATAACCATGGCTGCCGGAGCCTCTTTAACATGCGCCCATTCAGGTTCTTCCTGTCCGAGGAAGTACCCGTGGAGAAATTTATAACAGTATAGGAAACCCGCTGTAGAAGCAAAAAACAACAAAATTACCAAGATGTAATTGTTGTTTTGAATCAAAGCTTCGTACAACATCCATTTTGAAACAAAGCCTGCCAAAGGAGGAATACCTGCCAAAGCAATAACAGAAATCAATGCCGAGATAAAGGTCCAGGGCATTTTTCTGATAAGGCCGTTTATTTCTCTGAAATCGGTAGTGCCGGTTTGTTTTTCGATGGCACCAACCACCATAAACAAACTGCCTTTAAACATGGCATGAACCACAACCAAAAACAGCGCTGCTAACATTGCCAGTGGGGTACCGATAGCTACACCAACAATGATGTAACCCATCTGCCCAACCGATGACCATGCAAGCAATTTTTTACCATCATCTTGTGTAATGGCCCAAAGGGTAGCTGCGGCTGCCGTAAATCCACCCATCCAGGCAATAATATCTCTGATTAAAGTGCCTTCGGGCAACTGATTAATCATGGTAACCATCACCAGCACCATTCCGTAAATACCCATTTTTGAAAGAGCGCCCGAAAAAAGTCCGGTGTAAGCCATGGGCGCGTTGCTATAAGCATCGGGAGCCCAAACATGAAGCGGCATCATGGCACTTTTAACACCAAAGGCAGTTAACAATAAAATGGGAATTAATATTTGATTGCCTACCGTTAAATGCTGGAAGTTGTTAAACGTATCGGCCATTAAAAAACTACCGAGCTGGCTGTTCATAACAACCATGGCCATTAACATGGCATAAGCACCAATGGCAGAAAATATAAAGTATTTAATTCCAACTCTTTGTACATCTTTGCCATTTAGTATTACCATCAGATACGATGACCAGGTCATAATTTCCCAGAAAATAAAGAATGAGACCCAGTCTTTACTAACGAGAATACCTAACATAGCCATCACCGACAGGGTAAAGTTAAAATAAAAAGCACCTGTTTTTTGTTTTCCTTTCATAAAAGGAACAGCGTAGATAGCGAGTAAAATACCCAGACCAACCACAATCATCGAGAATAAATAACTCAATGGAGACAAACCCCAGGTGAGGGTAAGGCCCAATGCGTGTAAATGAGTTACCTCACCAACCGTAACGCCTGTAAAAAACATTCCGGCAGGAACGATGATAGTAACTAAAAACAGCATATCGCCCACGATGGGACTCAGTTTGCCACCCAACCAGGTAACAATGGCACCACCTAAAAATAATAATAATATTAATGTTATCATATCCATTTCTTTGTTCTCCTATTGAATTGATGCGGTTAACACACTATGAATATACTGAGACTTGTCGAATAAACTGTTGGCGGCATTATGCAGGTATGTTGATACACTGTCGGGGTAAAAACCGATTACCAGAATCAACACTGCTAAAACCGACATAACAATGTATGCATTGAAAGTAGGTCTGCGTGCCAGCAGGTGCGAAGCGCGTTTAAAAAAGAATATTCTGTTTACCACACGCATGTAATATACCAGCTCAACCACACTAACAGTAAGTATTAGCCCGATAATAAGCAGCATATTGCTATCGGCAGCAGCCATTAAAAACGACAACTTACTCCAAAAGCCTGCAAATGGAGGAAGGCCAACTATTGAAAAGGCACCCAATGCAAACAGGATTGAGGTAAAGGGTGCAAGTTTACCCATTCCATCCACATCGGAAATGGTTTTTTTCTTGGAATGATAAACCAAATAGCTTCCACTAAAGAAGAGAAGCGGTTTGATAATAGCATGGTTTAGCATAATAAACAGAGCGGCAAAAATGCCCTCTTTGGTACCAATACCAAACGAAACAAAAACCAATCCCATCTGACCGATGGAGGAGTAAGCCAACATTCTTTTCAGTTTTTCCTGACGTATGGCAGCAACTTCGGCTATAACCAGTGTCATCAAACCAACAATAATCAGCAGGTCGAACGCTCCTGAGAGGTCAAATATGGTGTAGGTATAACGAATCAACGCATACACGGCAGCTTTAACAACGATACCCGAAAAAGCGGCACCAACCGGGCCGGGAGCCTCGGCATAAGCATCGGGCGCCCATCCGTTAAGCGGAAAGATTTCAGCTTCAATACCCAAAGCAATAACAAACAGTATAAACGATACCGCTTTATATTTGGGATCCATCAAATGCATTTTCGAAGCAACATCAGCCATATTTAACGTACCAAGTTGCGAATAAATAATCATGATGGCCAGCAGTAAAAATACCGATGCTATTGAACCCATCATTAAATATTTAAAAGAGGCTTCGGCACTATCACGGCCCGTATAAAAGGCTGTTAAGGCATAGCCCGAAATACCCGTGATTTCGATAAATACGAACATGTTAAAAATATCACCTGTTAAAACAATACCTACCGAACCGGTTACGAGCATCATTAATAAAAGGAAATATTTACGGGCGGCTTCGTATTCAACATTACTTTTAAAGCGATAGCTGTACAGCCACACTAAAAGCCCCATAAAAACCATAATTGTAACCAAAAATCCCGAAAAAGCATTGAATACCAGGTTAATTCCAATGGGAGGTGCCCAGCCGGCTATAACCTCCACAATGGGTCCATTAACGGTAACATAGCTTAAAAGATTGATGGCTAATACCAACAGGTAAGCAAGAACCAGTCCGGGTATAATCCTAACCGACTCTTTCCAAACCATCCCGGTTAGCGGAATCAAAAAGGCCGCCAAGAGGGGAATTGCAATAAATAAAACCGGAGTTCCTACCATTTTAAATTCTTTATTTCGTCAATATATAATGTATGATGATGTCTCCAAAGGCGAATAACGAGCGACAGCGCAACAGCTGTTACACCAAACCCGATAACGATGGCAGTAAGTACCAAAGCCTGTGGAATTGGGTCAACCATAGCCTGTGTTCCGTTGTAACCCGGCGAAAAGATAGGCGCAGTGCCTCCTTTAATATAACCGAGGGTAACGATAAGCAGGTTTAACCCCGAATCGACAATAGAAAGGCCGATTACTATTTTTAACAGTGATTTTTTTACCAATGCAGCGTACAAACCGATTAGCATCACCAAAACAGCAGTTCCGTAAACCGCATAATCTAAGTATTGAAAGTAGGTGCTATCCATGTTGCTCTCCTTTCTCGTTTAATACGGTATAAATAACACCGGTAAGTTCGGCAGCTACTTTAAAGCCGACAGCAATATAAATGATGGGGATGATACCACCACTAAAGAGGTCGTTAAGGGTTCCTGTTGCGAGGAAGTTTTGTAAAAAGGTTCCTCCGTTCATAAATCCAAGCAAGCCGACACCTGCAAAGGTGATACCTGCCAACGACTCAACAATAGCGAGTCCTTTGTGGCTTACCGAATAGTTTTCGTAAGCCAGTAACATCAACAAAAATCCTGTGGCAATAATAACACCACCCTGAAAACCTCCACCAGGTGAAAGGTGACCGTGGATAAATACATAAGCACCTAAAAGTACAATGGCCGGAAACAGTAGTTTTGAACCGGAAGTAACAATGCTACTAGCCGAAAACAATACCGAACGTTCGCCCACGTGGTGTCTTTTCTTATATAAGATACTTCCCAAAGCAGTTACCGAAAGGAAAAGAACGGTAACCTCACCGAGGGTGTCGAATCCTCTGAAGTTTACAACAATACTGGTTACAGCATTGGCTACTTTTAACTCCTGAACTGTTTGATGCAGATAGACATCTTTAACGGGTTTAATTTCGCTGCTTTTTACAAAAGGAGCTTTTCCAAAACCAATATCAAAAAAGGTTTCGGCAGTATAAAACCCAACAACAGCCAGCAACAATAATACTAATATCTTTTTCATTTCGCTGCTGATTTTATGTTTTTATTTTTATCTGATTCATCTTCCATTCTTACCGTATTACGGATGGTAATAACAAAAATAATGGTTGTTAAGGCCACCCCGATAGCTGCTTCGGTAAGTGCCACATCGGGTGCCTGAAGCAGGTAAAACAGAATGGAAAGAACAAGACTTATAATACCTGTGGCGATAACAGCATACAGTAAATCTTTTTGCCTAACGGCATAAACTGATGCTGCAATCATTAGTGCAAGTAAAATCAATATTAAAATAAATGCTATCATATCTTTTCCTCCTTTTCTTTTTCGTGAGGGACTACTTCCTGATAAGCATCCATGTTTTCTTTATCATCGCTTAAAATAAGCGGATAATGTCCACGGCGATAAGTTGCTCTGGCCAATGCATGGGAGCTAATGGGGTTAGAGTATGCAATAAAGATGATTAAAACCAAACTTTTCAGCATCCAGGTGGGTTCTAAAAACCCAACACCTAAAATTAAACTCATGGCTCCAAGGGTTGTGGCTTTTGTGCCTGCCTGGAGACGATTATAAATGTCGGGCATACGGTAAATTCCCAATGCTCCGAGGAACAGGAATATACTACCTATAATAATAAGTATGCCGGCGATAATTTCCATAATACTCATAGCGCACCCTCCAAATATCTGGCAATTACAATTACTCCTATAAAGCCGAGTACTGCATAAACCAATGCCACATCAACGTATATAAAACGCTGAAATACAAAGGCAAGCAGCACCAGTGCCGATACCCCAATGGTAGTAAGTGTGTCGAGCGCAACAACTCTGTCACCGGCCGTGGGACCTTTAACAAATCGTACGGCTGACATAATCATACCCAGGGCCATAAGCGAAAATGCTATGTAAATAATGTATGTCATCATTAAAATATTTTTAATAAAACTTTTTCAAACGATTCTGCTATCTCGGTAAACGCTTTTTCGGGGTCGGTGGTTTTTACATCAATCCAATGGATGTAAAAAGTGTCGCCCACAACATCAATGGTAAGCGTTCCCGGGGTAAGTGTAATGCTGTTGGCTAAAACCATTTTTGAATAATTTGTTTTCAGTTTGGTTTTAAACTTAACAACACCGGGGTTAATGGGAAGCGAAGGGGCTATTACCCTGCGGGCAACATCGAGGTTGGCCTGAATCAGTGCTACCAAAAAAACACCGAAGTAATAAATCATCCAAAAAATCTTTACGGGACTTAATAGTGATAAATCACAGCAGGTGAACAGACGAATGCTTAAGAATGAGATAATCATGGTTAACAAACCACCGACAATCAATTCCTGAGCAGCAAACGTACTGGTAAACATAATCCATAACAGCATAAGGAATATCCAGTTTACGATAAACCTCCCCATTTTTTGATTGAATGTTAATGCTTGCATATAACTTGTTTTTAAATTATCCGAGGTTGTATTTTTTGCCTTCGAAATAGCGCATAAACTGAACTCTTTCGTACTCGGCAGGGTTCGGGCTTTTCTCCTGGCTCATTTTGCCTTTAAAGTCGGCAATGCTGTTAAACCCGTGTTTTTCCATCCATGCTTTCATCTCTTCAAGCATGTCTTCGATGGATTCGATACCATGTTTATATAATGATGATACCACCTGAACAGCATCGGCACCGGCCAGAATTTCTTTAACAACGGAAGCGCCATCGTGAACACCGGTAGAGGCAATCAGGTCGCTGTCAACACGGCCTGCCAAAATCGACATCCAGCGCAATGAAATGGCGAGGTCGGATGAGCGGCTCAAAACATTGCTTGGTACCAAGGTAAAGTTGTCGATATCAAAATCAGGGTGGAAAAACCTGTTAAACAGTACCACACCACTGACTTTGGTTTCGGATACTTTTTTAACAAAAGCAGCAAGGTTTGCCGAGTAGTAACTCAGTTTTGCAGCTACCGGAATTTTTACCTCAGCTGTAATCTTATCAATAATGGTAAGATAAGTTTCTTCAACTTTGTTACAGGTTAAATCAAAATCGGAAGGAAGCACAAACATGTTCAGCTCAATGGCATCGGCACCGGCTTCTTCAAGCTTCTTAGCAAAGAAAGCCCATTCCCACGAACTTTTACAGTTGATGCTGGCAATAACCGGAATCTTCAAAGTGCTTTTTGCCTCTTTAATTAAATCAAGGTATTTTTTAATGTTATCCTGCTTGATTTTGTAATCGTAATAATCCAAAAAGCGAACATCAGGAAATTCCAGGTCTTTTTCCTTTTCCAGAATGCTTTGATATTCGTAAAATATTTCTTCTTCGAAGATTGATTTTAAAACAACGGCTCCGGCACCACTGTTCTCAATTTTCTTCAGGTTTTCAATCGATGCGGTTAAGCTGGAGCTACCAACTACAATCGGATTTTTGATTTTCAAACCTAAGTAACTGACTGACAAGTCCATAATACTATGTTTTTAATTTATCATTAGCTAATTATGCGACAAAATTACTTTAATTGAATTTGTATGAAAGCCTTCATATATGTTGTCGGTTAATTTATTTTCAGTTTAAATAAATTTGGAGAGATAAAAAGAGAAAAATAAATCATTTTTAGAGATTTACATCAATTATAATAACTGTTTAACAAATTGTTTACTGTTAATAATATCACTATAAATAATCTATTTTGATTCAGTAAAAATGTAAGTCTGATAACCGGAAATTTAAAATTACGTGAATCTCTTAACGGATGAGTTCAATGCCTGTTTAAAGCGATAATTTAAGTAGAATGGTTTTGTAGGATGCAGACTTATTATTCACCACTAAATAACTTACTTTTGCAACAAAATATTAAACTTATAAAGTCATGGACAGTAAAAAATTTACACTTTCAGGAAACATTGTAAATATACATACTGAAACAATTTTTAAAGGTACCGTTTATGTTGAAAACGGTTTTATCAAAGACATTGTTAAAGATGATTCGGTTTTGGAAGAAACCTATATTTTACCGGGACTTATCGACTCGCACATACACATTGAAAGTTCCATGCTTATTCCTTCCGAATTTGCCAGGTTGGCAGTTATTCACGGAACCGTGGCAACAGTTTCCGACCCCCACGAAATAGCCAATGTGCTTGGTATTAACGGCATTAAATACATGATTGAAAACGGGAAAAAGGTACCTTTTAAATTTTATTTTGGTGCTTCTTCATGCGTACCCGCCACACCTTTTGAAACAGCCGGTGCCGAGTTGGGCGTAAAAGAGTTGGATGAGCTGATGGCCATGGACGACATTAAATACATGGCTGAGATGATGAACTTTCCGGGCGTTATTAATCGCGATGCTTTTGTGATGGATAAACTGGCGGTTGCCAAAAAATACAACAAACCGGTTGACGGCCATGCACCGGGCGTAAAAGGAGATGATGCCAAAAAATACATTGAAGCAGGCATTACCACCGACCATGAGTGCTCTACCATGGAAGAGGCGCTGGAAAAGATTAAATACGGCATGAAAATCCAGATTCGCGAAGGTAGTGCCGCCAAAAACTTTGAAGCACTGGTTGACCTGCTGAAAGATAACGCCGATGACGTACTGTTTTGTTCGGATGACAAACATCCCGACGACCTTGCCGAAGGACATATTAATCAGCTAATAAAACGTGCAGTTGATAAGGGGTATGATATTTTAAAAGTATTGAAAAATGTAATTTTAAATCCCATCAACCATTACAACCTTGAGGTGGGAACCCTGCAACCGGGCGATCCCGCCGATATGATTGTGGTGAACAATCTGAATGATTTTAATGTTTTGCAAACCTATGTTAACGGTATTAAAGTAGCTGATAAAGGCAAAACACTTATTAAGTCGGTGGAAGCTGAAGAACCCAACCTGTTTTTGGCCGAACCTGTTTCGGTTGATGATATTGTTGTTAAGGCTTCCGGTGATAAAATGAAAGTAATTCAATCGTACGATGGTGAGCTTATTACCGGAGTTGCCACCGAAACGCCAAAAGTTGAAAACGGAAATGCAGTTAGCAATGTTGAGCAGGATATACTTAAAATTGTGGTTCTCAATCGTTACGAAAAGTGGGTCGAACCCGCCGTTGCCTTTATAAAAGGTTTTGGATTAAAACGGGGCGCACTGGCTTCCAGTGTTGCGCACGACAGCCACAATGTGGTGGCGGTGGGAACCTCTGACGAAGAGATTGTAAAAGCCATGAACCTTGTAATTGCTTCCAAAGGAGGTGTTGCCGTTGTTGATGGGGCGATTGAAGAGTTACTGCCCCTGCCCGTTGCCGGCCTGATGAGTACGGAAGACGGATTTACGGTAGCAGAAAAATATCACACCCTTGATATGAAAGCCCACGAGTTGGGATCAACCCTGCGGGCACCGTTTATGACCATGTCGTTTATGGCTTTGTTGGTCATTCCTGATATAAAGCTCAGCGACAAAGGGCTTTTTGACGGAACCACCTTTAGCTTTACAAACTTGTTTATTTCATAAGGTTTAGAAATGTAGCTCCTGCTTACTTTGTTAATTATTAAGCTTTTAATGGGATATTGTTACATTTTTCTATAAGTTGTCCGAAAGCCCTTATC
>JALVAQ010000067.1 GCA_027011095.1 Bacteroidales bacterium | reverse complement strand
AATTTTACCTGCCATGGCCATCATGTTGTTAAAATTGTTGGCTGTGTGGCGATATATGAGGTTGCCCATGGTATCGCCTTTCCAGGCTTTTACAATGGCAAAGTCGGCAGTGAGTGCCGTTTCTAACAGATGCATTTTACCGTTGTATTCACGTACCTCTTTACCTTCCTGCACTTCGGTTCCGTAACCTGCCGGCACGTAAAAGGCGGGAATGCCTGCGCCACCTGCACGGATGCGTTCGGCAAGGGTTCCCTGCGGATTAAGCTCCACTTCAAGCTCTCCAGAAAGCAATTGCCGTTCAAATTCGGCATTTTCGCCCACATAAGAGGAAATCATTTTTTTAATCTGGTGCCGTTCCAGCAGTACTCCCAGTCCGAAGTCGTCCACCCCGGCGTTGTTCGAAATGCAGGTAAGTCCCGTAATTCTTGCATCGTGCAATGCCTGAATGGTTTTTTCGGGAATGCCGCATAAGCCAAATCCACCCAGCATCAGGGTCATGTTGTCTTTCAACCCTTTGATGGCTTCCTCGGCATTTTTTACTACTTTGTTCATATTATTGTTTTTATGGGTTTTACATTTTGTTTGTTAAGTTTGGAGTGCCTAAAGTACTTAGAGTGCCTAGAGTACTTGGAGTATATACATTAAGTTTTGTTCTTTAGGTTTTTTCCAATTGAGGTAAAGATAGCAAGTAATTCATTTGCTTCAGTTAAAACGGGTTTGATTTTGCTCTCGGATAATAAGTTTAATTCTTTTATTATCTCCAGCCAAAAAACAGATTCACTGCATTCACTTTCACAAATTTTTATCTTATTACTAAAATCTGCTTTACTTCGACCTCTGTTTGCTTCACGATAATTTGCTCCTACACTGGTGCCTGCTTTTGATAATTGATATCTGATTACTTTTATTTCAGGAGTATCGGGTAAAACAGCGGATAATTTAACTATTATGACAGCAAAATTTCTGGTTCTTTGTTCCAATATTTTACCAAACTCCTTATTATCCATGTATTTTTATGTTTTTCAACTACAAACTATTTTATCAACTTTAAACTCTAGGCACTTTAGGCACTCTAAGTACTCCAAACTTCTTAACAGCCGATATATCTTGAAATTACCAATCTCTGAATTTCGGAGGTTCCTTCACCAATTTGCAGGAGGCGCTGGTCGCGATAAAAACGTTCCACGTCGTAATCTTTCATCAGTCCGTAACCTCCGTGAATTTGAACGGCTTCGTATGCCACCTGATTGGCAACTTCGGAGCAGTATAGTTTGGCCATGGCAGCCTCTTTGCCATAAGGTTTTTTATTGTCTTTCAGCCAGCAGGCTTTGTAAAGCAGGTTACGAGCCAGCTCCACTTTCAGCGCCATGTCGGCAAGCTTGAAGGCGTTGATTTGAAACTTGGTAAGCGGTTTTCCAAACTGTTTTCGTTCCTGAGCATAGGCCAGGGCAGCTTCGTAGGCACCTTGTGCAAGTCCCAACCCCATGGCACCAATGGAGAGGCGGCCACCATCAAGCGTATGCAGCATAATGTGTGAGCCTTCGCCCTCTTTACCCAGCAGGTTTTCTTTGGGAACACGGGCATCATCAAAGTAGAGTTCGGCTGTGTTGGAAGCGCGCCACATCATTTTATCGTGCATCTCCTTTTGGGTAAATCCGGGTGTGCCTGTCTCCATAATAATGGTAGAAAATATTTTTTTGCCATCTTTTTCGCCGGTTACCGCCTGAACGGTACAGCCTTTGGTAATTTTTGATGCACCGTTGGTAATAAAAATTTTGGAGCCGTTTATAATCCATTCATCATCTTTTAAAACGGCTGTGGTTTTGGTCCCGCGCGAGTCGGAGCCGGCTTCCGGTTCGGTAAGGCCAAAGCTCCACAAGGCATCGCCGGTACATAGCTGCGGAATGTATTTCATCTTTTGTTCTTCGGTGCCGTACTCCAAAAGCGGACTGATACCGAGAGAGTTGTGGGCTGCCAGGGTGGCTGCCGTGGAGCCGTCAACGCGGGCTAACTCTTCCACTGCAATAATATACGACAGGGTGTCCATACCCTGGCCGCCATATTGCTCGGGAACATTCATCCCAAAGAGGCCGAGTTCGCCCAGTTTTTTGGTAAGATCGTACGAAAATTCTCCTTTTTTGTCCAACTCACTTGCAACAGGTTTTACCTCTCTTTCGGCAAAATCACGAACGGTGTCGCGTATCATCTGTTGCTCATCTGATAATTCAAAATTCATTTTTATCTGTTTTTATGGGTTATAAATTTTGTTATTTATTTTTAATAATGGTTTTTCAAATAGTTGTCTCAAAGATAGGTAATCTTTATGTTGTTTGGTTTAATTTGAAATAATCCGTATAATTTACAAATCATTCAAATAAACCAACTGCACATCGGTATTTACCATATCGCCCTCTTTTACAGGAACTTTTTCAACGATGGCATCGGTTACGGCCACAATATTGTTTTCCATTTTCATGGCTTCAACAACAACAAGGATGGTTCCGCGGGTGACTTCATCGCCTTCTTTTACATTTACCTTGATTACTTTGCCAGGCATGGGTGCGAACAGGTTGTTGTCGCCATCACCCGAAGAAGCAGTTGAATAGTCTTCCGACTCATTTAAAATATCCAGGCGTTTGACGTTAAAAATATGCCCTGCAATGGATACAAACCCCTGGCCTTTTTCATCTGTTGAAACGGAAGCTGTGAAAAACCTGTCGTTTACTCTGAAATTTAATTTGTTGCCATTAAGCTCTTTTAAGCAAACTTCGTACGGAGCATCATCAAGGGTAACCTGAAGCAAGCCCTCCTGATGTTCTTTGATAATAATGGTTTTGGTTTCTCCTTCAATTTCGAACGGTATTTCCATGATGTTTCGCCAATAGCCCAACTGTTCCCAAACATTATCCGATTCCAGTTGCCGGTAAAAATCCAAACTGGCTAAAAGGTAAGCAAAAAGAGGAGCCTCTATCCCTTCTTTGTTTTTAGAAGCTTCAATGGTTTTTAGTATTTCGTCAGTATGCTCATCACAGAATTTAGTTGATATTTTGTTTTTAATAAAAGCTTTGTGCTGAAGTAATTGTAACGAATAAGGAATATTAGTTTTGATACCATGAATATCAAACTGCTTTAAGGCAGCAATGCTTTTTTCGATGGCAATGTTTCTCTCTTCGCCCCAAACCACCAGTTTGCTAATCATAGGGTCGAAGAAACTTTGAATTTCGGTTGCTCTGTCGATGGCCGAATCAATTCTGATGTTTTGACCTTCGGGTTGATGGAAGAGGGTCATTTTACCCGGTGAAGGGAGGAAGTTGTTGGCAGGATCTTCGGCATAAATACGGCATTCGATGGCGTGGCCGTTTTGACGGAGGTTATCCTGCGACAATCGCAACGGGTTACCGGCGGCAACCAGTATTTGTTCTTCCACCAAATCTACTCCCGTAACCATTTCGGTAACGGGATGTTCCACCTGAATTCGGGTGTTCATCTCCAAAAAATAGAAATTAAGATGCTTGTCCACCAAAAACTCGATGGTGCCTGCGCTGTTGTACTCAATGGCTTTACCTATTGCCACAGCGGCATCGCCCATTTCGGCACGTAAAGTTTCCGTTAAAGTGGGTGATGGAGATTCTTCGATAATTTTTTGGTAGCGCCGCTGGATGGTACATTCGCGGTCGAAAAGGTGAACCACCTTGCCATGTTTGTCGCCAATAATCTGAAACTCGATATGGCGGGGTTCTTCAATATATTTTTCGATATAAATGGTTCCGTCGCCAAAGTAATTTTTTGCTTCGCGGGCGGTGGACTCCAGCACATCTTCCAGTTCGGAAGGGTCGTAAACAATGCGCATACCCTTGCCGCCACCGCCGGCAGCAGCCTTTACC
>JALVAQ010000066.1 GCA_027011095.1 Bacteroidales bacterium | reverse complement strand
GCAAAATGTCATTACTAATATAGAATATATTTTATAATCAATTCCATTTCAAAATATTATGGAGAAAAAATACTGGCAAAGTCTGGAAAATTACAAGAAAATGAAAAAGGACGGCACACTAAAAAGTGAAGCCACACCTGAGTTTTCTATTGATGGACTTGAAGAATCCGAAGTTAAAGGAAAATCAAGCCGACGCGACTTTCTTAAAATGATGGGGTTTTCAGTAAGTGCGGTAGCACTTGTTTCGAGTTGTCAAATGCCTGTTCGAAAAGCTATTCCGCTTTTACACAGGCCACAGGAATTAACCCCGGGAGTTCCTAATTATTACGCATCCACTTTTTATGATGGCGACGAATATTGCAGTATCCTTGTAAAAACACGTGAAAGCCGTCCTATAAAAATTGAAGGAAACGAATTATCACCTATTTCTCAACGTGGTACCACTGCAAGGGTACAGGCTTCGGTACTTAATCTATACGACGACGCCCGACTGAAAAATCCGATGAAAGGTGGTAAAAAAAGCGATTGGAAAACCATAGATAAGGAGATAAAGCAAAAACTTGAGGCCTTTAAAAATGATGATAAAAAGGTGATATTAATGACCTCTACCATCATAAGTCCTTCAACTAAAAAGTTGATTTCGGAGTTTACCACCTTATATCCAAATGTAAAATGGATTCAGGTTGACACCTTATCAATGTCAGGTATGCGCAAAGCCAACGAAACCAACTTTGGAAAAGCGGTTATCCCCTCCTATCATTTTGAAAATGCAGAAGTAACAGTGGCTTTTAATGCTGATTTTCTCGGTACCTGGCTGATGCCTGTTACCTTTTCAAAACAATATTCAAAAGGGCGTAAGATAAAAGAAGGCCAGACAAAGATGTCGCGCCATTATCAGTTTGAAACCAACCTTTCGTTATCGGGGGCCAATGCCGACTACCGGTATCAAATTAAACCTTCTGAAGAAGCAGCGGTTTTGCTCAAACTTTATAATGAAATCGCCAAAAAAACAGGAAATAGTGTTGTTGCTGCCCCGTCGGTTGCCACAAAGGTAAACAAGGTTGCTAAAGACCTGCTCAATGCCAAAGGTAAATCGCTTGTGGTTTCAGGCACTAACGATGTTGAAATTCAGTTAATTGTAAATGCCATTAACAATCTTCTAGGTAATTACGGCCATACCATTGATCTTAATACTGAGGTGAACCTAAAACAAGGTAGCGAAAGTGGAATGATGGAAGCCATGAAGACCTTACGCTCGGGCAAAGCCGGGGGTGTTCTTTTTTACAACGTTAATCCGGCTTACGCCTGCGCTCACAAAAATAAATTTGTGAAAGCCATCAAAAACCTTCCGTTAAAAGTATCGTTTTCAACCACAATGGACGAAACCGCAGCACTTTGTGATTATGTTTGTCCTGACAACAATTATCTTGAGTCGTGGGATGATGCCGAACCCGTTACCGGTTCATTTAGCTTTACACAACCAACCATTAATACTATTTTCGATACCCGCCAGTTTCAGGATAGCCTGTTAACATGGATGGGTAATGATGAAGCTTATTCCGATTATTTGGAAAACAACTGGAGAAACGGATACTTTACACAACAAAGCCAATTTAGCAGCTTCGATAAGTTTTGGTTCAAATGCAAACAGGATGGTGTTTATACTATTCCACAGGAACAGGCAGAACAACCTTCGTTTAGTGCAGCTAAACTAACAGCAGCAAAACCCGAAGGCAAAGGGTTGGAGTTGGCACTCTACGAAAAAATATCAATGGGCACGGGTAGATATGCCAACAATCCCTGGTTGCAGGAGATGCCTGACCCTATTACAACAGCAACCTGGGACAACTACGTTACTGTTTCGCCGGCCTATGCCAAAAAACATGGTATGGAGCAGGAAGATGTAGTTACCATCAACAAAAAAATCGAACTGCCCGTATTGATTCAACCCGGCCAGGCCGAAGGAACCATTGGGGTTGCTATTGGCTACGGACGAAGCAATGCCGGAAAAGTGGGTAACGGTGTCGGGAAAAACGTGTTCACCTTATTAAATACAGCAGGGAATTCAAAAAAACTGATGGGCACCCTTGTTACCCTTGAAAAAACTTCAAAAACTTACCCGTTGGCTTTAACTCAAACCCATCATGTTATGGAGGGCCGTCCCATTGTCAGGGAAACGGTTTTGAGCAAGTTTGTTAAAGATCCGGGGGCAGGAAACGAAGAGCATAAAAAGTTTATTGAAAGTGAAGATTTCAGCCTCTACCCTGCTCCTAAGTTCGATGCCTTTCAATGGGGATTATCCATCGACCTGAACAGCTGTACCGGATGTAGCAACTGTGTTATCTCCTGTCAGGCAGAAAACAATGTAGCTGTTGTAGGCAAAGAGCAGGTTAAACGCGGCAGAATAATGCATTGGATGCGTTTAGACCGCTATTATTCTGAAATGGAAGATGACCCGGAAGTACTTTACATGCCGGTTATGTGTCAGCAATGCGACAACGCTCCCTGTGAGAATGTTTGTCCCGTAGCCGCCACTACCCATAGTGATGAAGGCTTAAACCAGATGGCGTACAACCGTTGTATTGGAACCCGTTATTGTATGAATAACTGTCCTTATAAAGTACGCAGGTTCAACTGGTACGAGTTTGTAAACAACAACAGCTTCGATTACAACATGAATAGCGAGTTGGGTAAGCTGGTACTTAATCCTGACGTTACAGTTCGTCAACGCGGGGTTGTTGAAAAGTGTACCTTCTGTGTACAACGTATTCAGGAGAAAAAACTGGAGGCTAAATCGCAAAATCGTGAGCTGCGTGATGGCGAAATACTGACTGCTTGTCAGCAAAGCTGTCCGACAGATGCCATCCAGTTTGGAAACCTGTTGGATAAAGAGAGTGAAGTAAGCAAATCCAACGAAACCGAAAGAAAATATCACCTTTTGGAATCGTTACACACTTTACCATCGACAAGCTATTTAACTAAAGTAAGAAACAAAAACGCATAATAAAAAAAACGGTATTATGTATAATATTAAAGCAAGAGGCGTATTAATTGAAGGGAATAAAAGCTATCATGATATAACGCGTGATGTTACCAATCCCCTTCTTGCCAAGAAAACGCCTTCCTGGTGGTGGATAACCGCCTTTTTAGCGACTTCCATGTTGATTTGGGGAGTATGGGGTTTTTACAATACCATAACGGTTGGAACCGGAACCTGGGGGTTAAACAACAGTGTTTCATGGGGATGGGCCATCATTAACTTTGTTTGGTGGATTGGTATAGGACATGCCGGTACCGCATTTTCAATCTTTTTGCTTGTGTTGCACCAAAAATGGAGAACATCCATTAACCGGGCTGCCGAAGCCATGACTATTTTTGCTGTAATGGCAGCTGGTATGTTCCCGCTTATTCATATGGGACGTATCTGGAATGGATTTTTTGTTTTCCCCTATCCAAATACAAGAGGGCCGCTTTGGGACAACTTTAACTCTCCCCTGTTTTGGGATGTTACGGCTATTAGTACTTATCTTACAGCTTCTTTTCTGTTTTGGTATGTGGGTATGATGCCCGACTTTGCCACCATTCGCGAGCGTACAACCTCAAAAATTAAAAAGGCCGTTTATAACGTACTTAGCTTTGGATGGGCAGGTTCTGCCAGAGGATGGCTGCGCTTTGAGTCGGCAGCATTGCTGATGGGCGGCTTAACTGCTCCTTTGGTAATTTCGGTTCACTCCATTGTGGCTACCGACTTTGCTGCCGGCGTAGTACCGGGATGGCACTCTACTATCTTCCCTCCTTTCTTTGTTGTGGGTGCTATCTTCTCGGGGTTTGCCATGGTATTGACCTTAATGATTATTGTTAGAAAAGTATATAAATACGAACAATATGTTAC
>JALVAQ010000065.1 GCA_027011095.1 Bacteroidales bacterium | reverse complement strand
GTATCAGGCCTGTCGAGCAATCGTCCGCCTGTTTTTCTTACAATTTTACTACCGAGATTGCGTATTAGCGAGTGCTGTTTCTTTTTATACACGCCATATACCAAATCGCTATTGTTTTCTTTTTGTTTGGCAATGAGCTTGCCAATTTCTTCGGGTGGTTGTTGCAGGTCGTCGTCAATGGTAATTACAAATTTTCCTTTTGCATGTTCAAGCCCGCAAAAAGTGGCATTTTGCTGTCCGTAGTTTTTTATAAACTTAATAATTGTTACCCTGTCGGGGTTAAGTAACCTGATGGATTTAAGCACTTCCCAACTGTTATCCATGCTTCCATCGTCAACAAAAACAAATTCAACGGTTTTATTAATCGACTTAAAAAAAACCACAGTCCGGTCGTAAAGTTTACGTAAAGTAAACTCGCTGTTGTAAACCGGAACAACTATGGAATAGTCAATCATATTAAAACAATTATCTATTGATTTTCTTTATCCCCTTTGGCGACCTCTTTTTTAAGTGCACCAAAAGCGGCTCTGCTTTCATCTTCCGTCAAGGGTGCTTTTACAGTGCCAGCCTTAATACCGGCTTCTTTTTCTTCCACTTTTTTCAGTACCACATCGTAAACATCCTGCAGGGTGTTGGCGTTAATAAACTCATCGGCAACAAGCGTTACATCATATTCAATATTTACCAACACAACAAACATCAGGGCATTCACCGAATCCCAGTCCATACTCTCCCTAAAATTTGTTTCCGGGGTTAACTGTCCTTTGGGCAAATCGGGAAATTCAGCTTCAATCTTTTGTATAAATTCTTCTATGGAAATCTTTTTCATAGGCATCCTTTTGTTTTAGCATGCAAAACTAAGTATTTTTAATTGCAATTTATATTCCTTATAATTAAATCGTTGAATCTGTTCGTAAGATTCTGTTTTTGATATAGATGTTGTTAGTCAACATATTTTACTATTTTTGGAGCAATTAAATGTATTTTGAGAAATGTATGTGGAAAGGAAACACAATATAAATTGATTTTATGGCAAAAAAATTACTTCTTATAAATCCTCGCAATCAACTTAAAAAGGGTTTGCTAAAGCACGGGTTTTCCAACTTTCCTCCTTTGGGGCTTGGAATTGTTGCCAGGCTTACGCCCGATGACTGGGAGATAGAAATATTTGATGAAAACTTTGATGATTTCGAATATATTGAAGCCGACCTGGTAGGTTTAACAGCTTTTACCAGCAATGTTTACCGTGCCTATCAAATTGCACAGGTTTATCGCGAAAACGGCGTGCCCACTGTAATGGGTGGCGTTCATGTTTCCATGATGACAGAAGAAGCCCTTAACTACATTGATACCGTTGTAAAAGGTGAGGCTGAAAGCATTTGGCCTACGGTGATAGCCGATTTTGAAAAAGGGCAACTTAAAAGAACTTATGAGGGCGTAAGGCTGCCTGCCGACCAATTGGTTCCTGCCCGCCACGATCTTTTTCACCCCGATTATGTAACCGCCTCCATTCAAACAACACGAGGGTGCCCCTGGCGCTGCGATTTTTGTACGGTTCATGCTTTTAACGGCACTGCCTATCGCCAACGGCCGGTGAAAGATATTCTTGATGAGCTTGAAATGACCATGCACAAGGAGTTTTTGTTTTTTGTTGACGATAACCTGGTGGGATACAGTAAAAAGTCGATGGCACGTACCATCGAGCTGCTTAAAGGTATGAAAGAGCGGGGTTATAAACGTGAGTGGTTTACACAGGCATCCATTAACTTTGCTGAAAATGAGGAGGTGCTTCAGCTTGCACACGAAACCGGATGCAAACTGGTTTTGATGGGAATTGAAACAGAAAAACTTGAAGGACTTGAAGAGACCAATAAAGACTTGAACCAAAAAATTGGTTTCGGACATTACGATGACATCTTTTCCAAAATGCATGAGTACGGAATCGGAGTTTTGGGTACTTTTATTTTTGGTCTTGATACCGACACGCCGGAAGATTTAAAAAAACGGGTCGATTTTATTATAAACTCCAAGGTAGATGCCTACCAAACTTCGGTGCTTACCCCGTTTCCGGGAACAGGTACTTATCGTAAATTTTTAAAGGAAGACCGTATTCATTTTAAAAACTTCCCGGAAGATTGGCAACGAATGCGATTTTTCGAAAATGTAATCGAACCTGGCAGGATGACCCACGACGAGCTTAACGATGTACTTTACGAGCAATGGGGAAGGCTGTTTTCCAAACGTACTATTCTGGACAAGTTTAAAATGACCCTGCGTGAAACCAAAGACCCCACCACGGCATTCTGGGCGCTGACAACCAATTCGAGTTATGGCAATACCATTTTTGAAGGAACTAACAGGTTTTTCGATTTAAACTCTTTTTTGAGTGTGGTACGTGCAAATTCAGCGCTATAATAATTGTTATGGGTAATAAAAAGCTGTTGTTGATAAATCCTGTTTCCGACCTTCGCAAAGGGTTTACCTTGTCGAGAGACGCTATGTATCCTCCATTGGCACTCGGCATATTGGCAGCTTTAACACCTGACAACTGGGAAATAGAAATTTTTGACGAAAACTTTGAAACCTTTAATGAGCTTATTGACGCCGATTTGGTGGGGCTAACCTCGTTTACCTCATCGGCTTATCGCGCTTACCAAATTGCCGCGGTGTATAAAAAAGCCGGTATCCCTGTTGTGATGGGAGGTATTCACGCCAGCATGGTACCCAAAGAAACCATTCAATATGTTGATGTGGTGGGAATTGGCGAGGCCGAAAGCTATTGGACAACTATTATTAGTGACTTTGAAACAGGGCAACTGAAACCATTTTATTACGGCGAGCGTCTTTCAATGGATAAGATGCCGTTTGCCCGGCACGACCTTTTTCATAAAAGCTACACCATCGACAGCATTCAAACAACCCGTGGGTGCCCTTTTGATTGTAGTTTTTGTTCGGTAACAACTTTCAACGGTTCTTCTTACAGGATGCGTCCCGTGGAAGATGTGTTGGATGAAATAGAGATGGTTAGTACCGACAGGATATTTTTTATTGATGACAACCTGGTGGGGTACTCCAAAAAATCGAAAGAACATGCTAAAGCCATTTTGCAAGGCATGATTGACCGCGGGATAAAAAAAGAGTGGTGGACACAATGCTCGTTGAATGTTGCCGATGATGAGGAGGTTTTGAAACTGTTTGCCAAAAGCGGTTGCCGGATGATTTTTATTGGTATTGAGGCCGAAACTGCCGCGGGTTTGTTGGATGTTAATAAAAAGCTTAACGCTAAAATGGGATTTGACAAATATACCGAAGCCTTTAACAAGATTCATAAATATGGTATGTCGGTGTTGGGTTCATTTATTTTTGGCCTCGACAGCGACACCGTCGAATCACTCCATAATCGTAAACAATATATTATCAATCAGCCTGTTGACAGTTATCAAACCAGCATATTAACCCCGTTGCCGGGAACAAAAATATACCGTGAATTTGATGAGCAGGGTAGAATTTTTAAAAAAGATTATCCCAAAGACTGGCAATATTACAGTTTTGAAGATGTGGTAATGAAACCAGGGCAAATGGATGCGGAGACCTTAAAAAGTACTATGAAAGAGGTGCTTTTGGAGTTGTTTGATAAAAAAACGGTTTACCGGAAGTTTATGCGCACCCTTAAGGAAACAAAAAATATAAAATCTTCATCATGGGCCATTACCACCAACCTGGTTTATCGTGCTATGGTTGAAGAGGTGTTTGGGCTTGAGCCGTTTTCCATTGAAGAGATACTTGGTAAAAATTTTCCTTTACATTAAACTTTTCCCCAATCGGTGGTTAATAAGAAACTGGAAAATTGCCAAAAGCTGCATTTTCTGTTGCTATCTTTAACCCAATAAGAAGCAAAAACTATGGCAGCAAAACAATCAGGCAAAGCAGAAAAGATATTTGTTTTGGACACTTCGGTTATCCTTTACAACCACAATGCAATTTTGAGTTTTGAGGAAAACGATGTGGCAATTCCCATTACAGTTCTTGAAGAGCTTGACAATTTTAAAAAGGGAAACGACACTAAAAACTTTGAAGCCCGTGAGTTTATCCGGTTTATGGATAAAATATCGGGTAAAACTTCCATGACCAACTGGCGCAGGATTAACGGCCCTGATAAGGGGAGGTTCAGGGTGGTGATGAACGAAAAAAGTAAAAAAGACGCCCGTAAAGTTTTTGGCGACAGCAAGCCCGACCATCGCATACTAAATGCAGCGCTTAAACTTAGGGAAGACCATCCCGAAAAAAAAGTAATTCTTGTTAGCAAAGACATCAACCTGCGGTTAAAAGCAAAGGCACTTAATCTGAATTCCGAGGATTTTGAAACCGGAAAAATTCAAAACATTGATGAGCTTTACACCGGTAAAAGTCTGCTTGAAGGTGTTAAACCGGAAATTGTTGACAAACTTTATGCCGATGGGTTTTGCTCCATTGATCAGCTGGGTATTGAAAAACCTGCGCCCAACCACTATTTTATATTAAAAAGCGAAAATGCCTCGGCGCTGGCTTTTTTTAACCCCATCACCGAAAGGATAGAAAGGGTTGGCAAGCAGCCTGTTTCGCGAATAATGCCCCGCAATGCCGAGCAGGTTTTTGCCCTGCACGCGCTGTTAAACCCCGAAGTAAAACTGGTTACCTTGCAAGGGGTTGCCGGAACCGGAAAAACCCTCCTGGCTTTGGCCGGTGCCTGGGAACAGCGGCGGAATTACAAACAAATATACCTGTCGCGGCCCATTGTACCCTTGAGCAATAAGGATATCGGCTACCTGCCCGGTGACATTACCTCAAAAATAAATCCGTATATGGAGCCTCTGTGGGACAACCTGAAATTTATTCAAAATCAATACGGCGAGCAGGATAAGGAGTACAAGCGCATTAGCGATGCCATTGAAAGCGAAAAACTGCTTATTACACCTCTAACCTACATCAGAGGGCGCAGCATATCCAACATCTTTTTTATTGTGGATGAAGCCCAAAACCTCACACCTCACGAAGTAAAAACCATTATTACCCGTGCAGGCGAAAACACAAAAATTGTTTTTACCGGAGATATTTATCAAATTGACACTCCTTATCTTGATTCGCAGTCAAACGGGCTTTCGGTATTAATCGACCGCATTCATCATCAGGGAATATACGCCCATATACAACTTGAAAAAGGCGAACGTTCCGAACTGGCCAACCTCGCCAACGAATTGCTGTAGGGGTTTAACCGGCTCCCATGCGAAACCGATAAACACAAATATAAATACATTTTACTCAATATACTGAGAAAAAATACTCAATGTATCGAAAGATAATGGGAACGGTATTAGTTAAGTCCAGATGTATAAAGGATAACTATACCGGGGGTTTGACTTGTACCTCAAGGCTGCTTTACCGCTTCAATTCTATTAATGCCCTGTTTTGCTTTGTCTTTAATACTGGTTTCGTACTCGTCAAAGTCGAGATTGCG
>JALVAQ010000064.1 GCA_027011095.1 Bacteroidales bacterium | reverse complement strand
ACAAATTTACAAAAGAATTTATTGAGACCTTCTGCTTTAGTAATGGCGATATTGACTGGGAAAAATTAGTTAAATATAATTCCGAAAAGAAATAATCACCGGGCACAAACGCAATATAAAAAATTGGGCAAAAAGTGGTATATATAAAACTTTTAGCAATAAATAAACAGCTTAGTAAATTGAAAGTTTGATGTTTCAAAATGTCCAACTTTTCATATTGCCATCCGTAAAATGTATCGAAGGGCAATCGAAACGGTATTAGTCAAGCCTTTAGTGGATAAAGGATAACTATACCGGGGGTTTGACTTGTACCTCAAGGCTGCTTTACCGCTTCAATTCTATTAATGCCCTGTTTTGCTTTGTCTTTAATACTGGTTTCGTACTCGTCAAAGTCGAGATTGCGGCAAATGCGGTAATACTTTAATGCCATTGGGTAATTTTTTTCCATCTCAAACATATTACCAAGCTGCAAGGCTGCGTTGCCGGCAAAATAGCGTTTTGAACTTTTTCCGTACGCAATGGTTTTAACATAATAATTTTCAGCTGCTTTAAATTGATTGCTTTTTTGTTCAATTCTGCCAAGCCGGTACCATCTTTCCAGCTTTTCATCGGCTGAATAACCTGTTGTGTCGGCAGATGTCAGCAGCAAACGTGCCTGCCGGTTATAACCACCGTCAAACAGCAACCTGACCTTTAAAAGGGTAATGTTGGGGACGGTTCCCAAACGGGCTTCCTTCTCAGCCTCTTTATCGGCATCAACATCTGTTACGCCCTGTTGCAGAACTTTCGTCATCATTGCAAAATAATTGGTAGTATCTCCCTGCAAAAGATAGCTCCACCCTGCCTGCCGCCAGGCATCTTTAATAAAATTAACACCCGGATAGTGGTAGGCATAATACCGAAAATCGTTTTTAGCTCCGGTATCCAGCTTGCGCAGCCGATAGGTTCCTTTTAAATAATGAAGATAGTAAAACGGATAATAGCCCTTCCACATCAGCGCCGAATCGAGCAGTTGTAAAGCACGGTCGTTATTGCCCGAACGCGCGTACATATTGACTTGTAGAAAAGTAAGCATCAGGTTGCCATGTGCGTAGGGGGTGAGCTGCGTTAACAAATCCTGCTTTTTAACACTGTCCAACCCCAGATTCATTTCAATAAACCCGAGATAAAAAAGGACTTCGGGTTTCAGGTATTGCAAATTGCTGTTAGAATCTGTTTCGGCAAGCATGCTGTAAAGCTCCTGTTCGCCCTGCGGTACGGTACCTTCCATTGAAATAAGCGACAATATCCATTGATACTGATCGGGTACCATGCCGATAATAATATGAAGCACACCCAGTGTTATCAGCTGCGGCTTAAACTGTGGAAACGCCTCGCGGTTTTCAATAACTAACAGGTAGCTGCGCCTGATGCCCAACGCCGAGCTAAAGTAATCGTGAAACTTGAGTTTTGCAATGGCCCATTGCAGGTTGATGTTGGCTTGTAAATACTTTTTGTACGGGCTGCTGTCGGGTAGGTTATCAAGCAGTTCCAACCGTTCATCCTCCCTGTCAGAAATCTCATCGTACCACGCTTCGTTTTCATCCATGAAAAGTGTTAAAAAGTCGATGGAGTTTTCGAGGTAAACTGTATAGAGGTTATTTGGGTTATTAATCTTCTCTTTGTCAATAAGTTTACGGGCATCGTTAAACTGTAACGCGATGATTTTGTTATAAGCCTGTTTGCAGTTATCATTTATAGTTACCGTTTGGGCATTGGTTGCCGAAACAGCAAAAAAAGCAAAAAGAATATTTAATAAAACCAGTTTCAAAATTGCGATGGTTTACTTAATTGATGTTTGATTATTCAATGGTAATAACATGAATTCAATTACTCGTTTTCGGCGAATAGAATCCATGTAATTCGATGACCTTTCGTTTTCATCGAATTACACGGATTTAACGGATGAATTCCTTTCAAAAATAAACAAAAAAAGGAGCACCAGTTAAGATACTCCTTTTACTCTTATGTTTTACCTTTGTTACTGATTGGCTACCTTTTCGGCAATATCGCTATCGACAAGGATGCGGCCACAATATTCGCAAACAATAATTTTTTTGTGCAATTTAATGTCAAGCTGGTGCTGAGGCGGAATTTTGTTGAAGCAACCACCACAGGCATCGCGTTCAATTTGAACAACGGCCAGTCCGTTAAGGGCATTTTTACGAATGCGTTTGTAGGCGGTAAGCAAACGGTCTTCGATAAATTTTTCGTTCGACTCCGATTTTTTTTGCAGTGCCAGCTCATCCTTTTTGGTCTCTTCAACAATGCCGTCAAGCTCATCTTTTTTGGCTTCCAAATCCTGCTTGCGTTCATCAAGTTTAGCCTGAGCCTGCTCGGCTTCGGCTTGTAAAAGCTCAATTTTGTATTTTGCCTCTTTAATTCTTTTTTCCGAAAGCTCAATTTCAAGTTTTTGAAATTCAGCTTCCTTCGACAAAGCATCGTACTCACGGTTGTTACGGACATTCATCAGCTGCTCTTCATATTTTTTTATGAGGGCATTGCTGTTCTTAATAGCCGTTTCTTTGTCGGTAATGGCATCGTTAAGAACTTCTATTTCGTTGTTAAATTTAGTAATCCGTGTTTCCAGACCTTCAATTTCATCTTCGAGGTCCTGTACTTCCAACGGAAGTTCGCCACGAATAATCCTGATTTTGTCTATTTGTGAGTCAATTTGCTGCAAAGAATAAAGTGCAATCAGTTTTTGCTCAACACTAACATCTTTTTCTTCGCCGGCTTTTGCTTTTTTACTTGTCATATTAAATTTATTTTCAGTTTGTTACAAAAACGTTACCGGATTGGTGACGGTTTCTGAAATTTGGAGTGCAAAATTAGTAAATTTTTCCGTAATAATTTCATACAAAAGTTCTTTTGTGAATTGTTCTGTTTCATAATGGCCTGCATCCACAATGGTCATTTCATTTAAATGTTCAAAAAAGTCGTGATATTTTATATCGGCACTTATAAACAAATCGGCGCCTGCCCTGTATGCCTGATGGATTAAGAAACTGCCTGAGCCACCACAAAAGGCCACTTTTTTAACCGGCCTGTCGATGGGATGGTTAAATTTAATGGCCTGTGCCTTTAACGATTTTTTTATTTTTTTAAGATAGTCGGCAACGGGCAAGGGGTTGGTCAGTTCACCAATCATACCTGCACCTGTTAAAGGGGTAGTGTTGTTGAGCGTAAAAATATCGTAAGCAACTTCCTCATAGGGATGGGCACTTAACATGGCTTTAATAACCCCGTTAAGCTTAAAGGCAGGCACCACAGTTTCTACTTTGACCTCTTTTTCAACATGCATTTTACCCACCGCTCCCACAAAAGGATTTGCTCCTTTACCGGCTCTGAAAGTTCCTTCTCCCAATGTGTTATAACTACACTTGTCGTAGTTTCCAATGTGGCCTGCGCCTGCCTCAAACATTTTATCCCTTACCGCTTCGGCGTGTTGTTCGGGACAAAAAACCACTACTTTTTTTAATTCTGAACCACCGGGTTGAAGAATCTGCAAATTGGTGAGAAAAAGTTTTTCGGCAAGCTTGGCGTTAACCCCGTACGCCATATTATCGAGATTGGTATGGATGGCATAAATGGCAAGGTCGTTTTTAACTGCTTTTACCACAAGTTTTTCGGTGAGACTGCTTCCGGTAAGCCTTTTTAAACCTTTAAAAATCAACGGGTGATGGGCAATAATCAACCTGTGGTTGTTGGCAATAGCTTCATCCAATACCTCATCGGTTACATCAAGGGTTATCAGAGCACTTTCAATGTTTTGCTCGGGGTTTCCAATAAGCAATCCTGCGTTGTCGTACGACTCCTGCATTGAAAGCGGAGCAAATTCTTCCAAAAAGGAAGTAAGCTGTTTTAGTATCATTTTCTTTTTTGCGATAAAAATAATTGTTTTTTCAGCTTTAGTTAACATATCCTTGTTATTTTTACCCTATGAATTATTTTCGGTATCTTTTATATCCATTTGCCATACTTTATGGTTTAGCCATTTTAGCTCGTCATTGGATGTTTGATGTGGGAATCCTTCCTTCAAAAAGTTACCCTATTCCTGTTATCGGTGTGGGAAACATTACGGTTGGCGGTACCGGAAAAACACCCATGGTTGAATATTTAATCAGGTTGCTTTCCGACCAATACAAAATAGCCACACTCAGCCGCGGTTATGGCCGAAAAACAAAAGGATACCTCGTGGCCAATCAGTATTCAGGGTCGAAACAAATTGGCGACGAGCCGCTGATGTACTATAAAAAGTTTAAAAACAACATTACTGTTGCCGTGGATGAAAACCGAAGAGAAGGCATTGAAAACCTGATGCAGGATAAATCCGATCTGGAAGTTGTGGTACTGGATGATTCGTTTCAGCACCGCTATGTTAAGCCGGGATTAAATATTTTGTTAACCGATTATTACAACCTCTATCCAACCGATCATCTGTTACCGGTAGGCAGGTTGCGTGACCTGAAACGAGCGGCAGGCAGAGCCGACATCATCATAGTTACCAAAACCGATAAGGTGATGTCGCCCATTTTAAGTCGTGGAATTGAGAGGATGCTGAAGCTAAAACCTCACCAACAGCTTTTTTACTCTTATTTAAAATATGGCAACCTGCTTCCTGCTCCCGGATTGGATCTGCCTGAAATTAAGAATAAATTTCCATCGGTTATCATTTTGTTTACAGGAATCGCAAACCCGTGGCCTTTACAGGATTATCTTGTTTCAAGGTGCCGAGACCTGATTAACTTGGATTTTCCCGATCACCATGAATTTAAAAAAAGAGATGTTGACACCATTGTTAAAACTTTTGAAGAACAGTTTACACGAAATAAAATATTGCTTACTACCGAAAAAGATGTAATGCGATTGATAAAATCTCCGTATTTTAGCCGCCTTAAAAGTTTGCCCCTGTATTATATACCCATTGAGGTAAAAATTCACAAACCGGGTAACGCATTGTTTGACAAGAAAATATTAAATTATGTTAGAGAAAATAAAAGAGTCCGTTGAGTTTATCAAAGGAAAAATTGACACAGCTCCAAAGGTTGGTATTATTTTAGGTTCAGGATTGGGTGGCCTTGTTGAAGACATTGACACCGAAGTGACAATAGCTTACCGCGATATTCCCAACTTTCCCATTTCCACGGTATCAGGCCACAAAGGCCAGCTTTTGTTTGGTAAATTAAACGGTGTTGATGTGGTTGCCATGGAAGGCCGCTTTCACTATTATGAGGGTTATACCATGCAGCAGGTTACCTTTCCCGTGCGGGTTTTAAAACTCCTAGGCATAAGCAGTTTGTTTGTTTCAAACGCCAGCGGTGGCGTAAACCCCGATTTTGAAATTGGCGACATTATGTTTATTACCGACCACATTAATTTAATGCCCAATCCGCTAATAGGCTCCAATATGGTTGACCTTGGCCCGCGTTTTCCCGATATGAGCGAAGCTTACAGTAAAGATTTGCTTAGCAAAGCAAAACGGATTGCAAGGCATCTCGGTATCAGATATCAGACTGGTGTTTACACAGCACTTACAGGCCCGACATACGAAACACCTCACGAATATTTTTATGTACATAAAATAGGGGGTGATGCAGTTGGCATGTCAACCGTTCCCGAAGTTATTGTAGCACGCCATATGGGATTGCCGGTATTTGCCGTTTCGGTTATTTCCGACCTTGGTGTTGAAGGTAAAATTGTTGAAGTGTCGCATCAGGAGGTACTGGATGCCGCCGAGCAGGCTGCCGGAAGAATTAAACAGATTGTTACTCATCTTGTAAAAGAGGTTTAAGTTTTAAGCCTCTAATTAAAAACCAAATACTATAAATTACTCGCTTTTTGGAATCAAAAAAAATATACTTTGCCTCTGATTTTCACCTCGGAATCCCTGACCACTCCGGCAGTTTGGTAAGGGAAAAAAAACTTGTGCGTTGGCTTGAGCATATTGAAAATAATGCTGCCGAAATTTATTTGATGGGTGATATTTTTGATTTTTGGTTTGAGTACAAACAGGTAGTTCCAAAAGGATACGTCAGGTTATTGGGCAAATTGGCCGAGCTTACCGACAGCGGCATACCTGTGCATATTTTTAAGGGTAACCACGATGTATGGGCATTCGATTATTTAAATAAGGAGGTGGGGCTTACCATTCATCGTGACCCGGAGGTTACCATTCTTCAGGGAATAAATGTGTTTTTGGCACATGGCGACGGGCTGGGACCGGGCGACAACTGGTATAAAATTTTAAAAAGTGTGTTTGCGTTTAAGCCCAACCAGTTTTTGTTCAAATGGCTACATCCTGATTTGGGTACGGCGCTGGGGCTATTCTTTTCGCACAGAAGCCGGCTGGCTGCCGTAACCCGGCAAAAGGTTAAAAACAAAGAAATTCCTTTGGAAGATGAGATGCTTTACCGCTATGCCATGCGCAAATTAGATTTAATGCCCGATATTGATTATTTTATTTTTGGACACCGCCATATTCCTACACAGGCTCCGCTAAAAAACAACGCCTCACTGATCATTCTCGGCGACTGGCTCACCCATTTTACCTATGGTGTGCTTAGCAATGGTAACTTCTCAATAAAAGTGTTTGAAGAAAACATGCAGCAAACGTAAAAAGAGAAAATTACTAAGAAGAGGGTTGGTAACCTAAAGTCGCAAATGTGCAGGTAAAAAACGATGTAAAATAAGCGGATAACCGGGTTGTGCTGAAAATCGAAACAGCAAGTATTCAAAACATTAACTTGTAAGGTTATGAAGCAACAAACTATTAAAACAGGTACGGCTTTAATGTTTCTACTGTTAATTACAAATTTCTTGTTCGGACAAAAAGCAATTGATTCAAATTATTTTTTAGATGATCAAATTAAATTTTCACTATCTCCGGTGATGTACGATAATTTGAGTATTAGTAATTGCGGTGAGCCACTCTTAAAATCTAGTGTTACCTTTAGTGCGGAGGTGTCAATTTTATATTATGCAAATATAAAAAACAATTTTGGTGTAAATATTGGTGTGGGTTTAGGGTATGTGCCTTTCAATGTACATTATGGATTTAATGCACCTGAAAACAGTATTTTTCAAACAGGAATTTATAAAAATGATTATTCTTATTTAAGTACTACTTATTATGAATATGCTCAATCTGTATGGACTTTTCCGGTTTCAATACAGAAGATTATAGAGTACTACTGATGCGTTAAAAATCTACATTAAATAAATTATACTGTTCTTTGACATTTTGATTGGCTTCTGATTCAGTGAGAAGTTCTTTTATCGGGGTTTTGTCCAATGCTGATACTCCAAGTATTT
>JALVAQ010000063.1 GCA_027011095.1 Bacteroidales bacterium | reverse complement strand
GTTTCAGGTTGGGAGAATAGTGAGTTCGGCTGTGTTATAAAACTAATATACAATTTATTACCTGTAGGATTAATATTTAAAATCTTTATAAATAAATATCGAAAAACATAAATAAGTAATTTACGTAGCTTGCAAATGGCGTGAAATTAGTACATTCGTGCACTTTAATTTTAAAGATTAAACTTATGGCAAAAGTAAGAGGAGCCATTGTGGTTGACATTGAAGGCTGCAAGGGATGCGGAGTTTGTGTTCCTGCCTGCCCCACCGATGTAATTGCACTGGCAAAAGAAGTAAATGGAAAAGGTTATCCGTACGCATTTATGGCAAACCCCGAAGCGTGTACAGGATGTACCAACTGTTCCATAGTTTGCCCTGATGGTGTAATAACTGTTTACAGGGTAAAAATTAACGAATAAAAAACAAATAAAATGGGTGAATTAAGATTAATGAAGGGTAACGAAGCACTGGCTGAGGCTGCCATCAGGGCAGGCGTTGACGGCTACTTTGGATACCCCATAACACCTCAGTCGGAAGTGATTGAGTACCTCACGGCTGAGAAACCGTATGAGAGAACCGGCATGGTTGTTCTTCAGGCGGAAAGTGAAGTTGCTTCTATTAACATGCTTTACGGAGCAGGTGCCACAGGCAAAAAGGCCATGACCTCATCGTCAAGCCCTGGAATTAGCTTAATGCAGGAAGGTATTTCGTACATTGCAGGAGCAGAAATTCCCGTTGTTTTGGTAAATGTTGTTCGTGGCGGCCCGGGACTGGGTGATATCCAGCCAGCACAATCAGACTATTTTCAAACCACTAAAGGGGGCGGACATGGCGACTACAGGCTTATTGCCCTGGCTCCATCATCGGTTCAGGAAATGTCGGACTTTGTTCCTTTGGCTTTTGAACTTGCTTTTAAATACCGCAATCCTGCTATTATTGTATCGGATGGTGCCATTGGCCAGATGATGGAAAAAGTAGAACTGTTTGAACAGATGCCGCGGATGACTGATGAGGAAATTAGAGCAAAATACAAATGGGCTACCAACGGAAAACTTGAAGATGGTACCAGAAGAATTATCACTTCGCTTGACCTCGACCCTTACAAATTGGAAGAACACAACCTGAAACTTCAAAAAAAATACAAAGAGATAGAAGAAAACGAAGTACGTTACGAAAAAATTATGTGCGACGATGCCGAGTACGTTATTGTTGCCTATGGCTTAAGTGCCCGTATTTCGCAAAAAGCCATTCAGTTGCTTCGTGAAAAAGGTATCAAAGCAGGCTTGCTTCGCCCAATTACCCTGTGGCCTTTCCCAACAAAACAAATCAAAGAGCTTGTTGATAACGGCATCAAAGGATTTCTTTCGGTTGAGATGAGTGCCGGACAAATGGTTGAAGATGTAAAACTGGCCGTAAACGGCAAAGTAAAGGTTGAGCACTTTGGCAGATTAGGTGGTGTGGTTCACTCACCCGAAGAGGTTGTTGAAGCACTGGAACAAAAAATTATAGGAGGTTAAAAAATGGCTGAAATAAATATTCAAGATATCATAAAACCTGAAAACCTGGTTTACAAAAAAACCCGGTTGATGACCGACAAAACCCTTAGCTACTGTCCGGGTTGCGGCCATGGTACTGCACACCGCCTGATTATGGAAGTAATTGAGGAGATGGGTAAAGAGCACGACACCATTGGTGTTGCTCCTGTAGGCTGTTCGGTTTTGGCCTACGAATTTATGAACATCGACATGCAGGAAGCCGCCCACGGTCGTGCTCCCGCACTGGCAACCGGTATTAAACGTTTGTGGCCCGATAAAGTTGTATTTACCTATCAGGGTGACGGCGACCTCGCTGCCATAGGAACCGGAGAAACCATACATGCCTGTAATCGTGGCGAAAATATTGTAATTGTATTTATCAACAACGGTATTTATGGCATGACCGGAGGACAGATGGCGCCCACAACACTGGTTGGCATGAAAACATCGACTACTCCTTACGGGCGTGATGTGGCTCAAATGGGTAACCCCTTAAAAATTACCGAACTGGTAGCACAGTTACCGGGCACCTATTATGTTACCCGCCAGGCTGTTCATACACCGTCGGCAGTACGTAAAGCCAAACGTGCCATTAGAAAAGCCTTTGAAAACCAAGTCAACAAAAAACCGGGACTCTCGTTTGTAGAGGTGGTTTCAAACTGTAACTCAGGATGGAAAATGACACCGGTGGATTCAAATATCTGGATGGAAGAAAACATGTTTCCGTTTTACAACTTAGGTGATATTAAAGTTGATGGTAAACTAATCGAGAAATAGAAGTTTAACTTTAAAAAACGAGAAAAAATGACTGAAGAAATCATTATTGCAGGATTTGGCGGACAGGGTGTACTTTCGATGGGTAAAATATTGGCTTACTCGGGTATTATGCAAAATCAGGAAGTAAGCTGGATGCCGGCTTACGGTCCCGAAATGCGTGGAGGAACTGCCAACGTTACTGCCATTATAAGCGACGAAAGAATAAGCTCTCCCATTTTACAGGTGTTTGATACCGCTATCATTCTTAATCAGCAATCGATGGACAAATTTGAATCGGCTGTTAAACCGGGAGGTATATTACTGTACGATCCAAACGGCATTTCGCATCACCCTTCGCGCAAGGATATTAATATTTACAAGGTGGAAGGTGCCAAACTTGCCGCTGAAATGGGCAATACCAAAATTTTTAATATGGTTGTTTTAGGAGCCTATTTAAAAATCAGGCCTATTGTAAAATTGGAAAATGTAATGAAGGGTTTGAAGAAATCACTCCCTGAGCGTTATCATAAATTACTACCTCTTAACGAAGATGCCATTAAAATGGGCATGAAAAATGTAATAACCGTTCAGGAGGTATAAAGTTTTTCCGCTTATGCGGACAGTTTTTTATTTAGATTTTCAGACTCCCCGTGCTTTATGGTTCGGGGAGTTTTTTGTATCAGTTCCTGATTGAATTATATCCTATACTCCCTCAACCTTTCCGGACGCCACCGCTCAAGGCTAACCTCGACCGAAAAAATTTTGCTGTCGCACATCTGCCGGTTGTACTCCCCGTGCTGACCCCCCCGATAGCTATCGGGGGAGAAAAGATGTATTAAATCAATTATCTTTAAACAAAAAAGCATTCTAATCATAATCCACTCTGCTGCTTTTTTTAAGGGCTTCGGCAATCTCTTTGGGTTTAACCGGTTTACTTACAAAGTCGTCCATTCCGGCGGCAAAACAGCGTTCCATATCCTCCTTCATGGCGTTGGCAGTGAGTGCAATAATGCGCGGACGCTTGTCGGGGTAAAGCCTGTTTATCTCCTTTGAAGCCTGCAAGCCATCCATTTCAGGCATTTGCAAGTCCATAAAAATAACGTCATAAGGTTGACGGGCAACCGCTTCAAGTGCCTCAAGGCCGTTGGCAACCACATCAGCCTGATAGCCCAGTTTTTCAAGCAGACGGCTGGCCACTTTTTGATTAATCAAATTATCTTCAGCTATCAATACCCGTAATGGATGGTCTTTACCCATATCCAAAAAGGCAGACTTAGCCGATTCCTTTTTCTTTTGAACAATGCTAATATGAAAAACATCCAATAGCGTTTGCAGTAAAACATTCTTTTTTATGGGCTTCATTAAATAAGCATCAAAATCCACCTTCTCATTCTGCATCTCTTTGCCGGTTTGATGCGAAGAGCTTAAAATAATAACGGGTGTTTTTCTATAAGCATCAAGTGCTTTAACAGCCTGGCACAACTGTGCTCCGTTCATCTCCGGCATTTCCATATCGGTAATAACAACATCATAAGGATGTTCCCTGCCTTCGATTAATTTAAGGGCTTCCTTGCCCGAAGCGGCTTCGTTTACCTTTATCCCCCATGAGTCGAGCATAAGCCTAAGCACCTTTTTATTGGTTTCGTTGTCATCAACAATTAAGGCACATTTCCCATTGAGTTTTGCAGCTGACCCTTCAAATGGTTTTGATGGTTTTTGATTTGATTTTTTCACCCAAATTTCAAAAAAGAAGGTGGTTCCTTTACCCGCTTCGCTTTCAAACCATATTTTTCCACCCATCATTTCCGACAATCGTTTACATATAGCAAGGCCAAGCCCTGTACCCCCATAATATCGCGTTGTTGAAACGTCAACCTGACTAAACGACTTAAACAACTTGTCCTTTTTATCCTCCGGAATTCCAATACCGGTATCTGTAACGGAGAACAGTAGCCCTATCTTATCTCCCTCCTCACCTATTCTTGATACATGCACCTTAATTTCACCCTGTTGCGTAAACTTTACCGCATTGCTTAACAGGTTTACCACAATCTGACGCAATCTGGTAACATCGCCTTCTACCATAGGCGGCACATCGTTATCCATCACAAAGGCAAGTTCCAGTTTTTTTTCAGAAATCTTTGGTGCAATTAAATCCAACGCTCCTTCCATACTTTCGCGTATATCGAAAGGTTGTTCTTCCAATTCCAGTTTTCCCGATTCAATTTTTGAAAAATCAAGAATATCGTTAATAATGGTAAGCAACGAATCGGCACTCAGCCGTATGGTATCAACAAAACTTCGTTGTGTTCCGTCGAGTTTTGTAGCCTCCAACAAACTCGTCATCCCGATAATACCGTTCATGGGTGTGCGGATTTCGTGACTCATATTAGCAAGGAAAGTACTTTTTGCTTTGCTGGCTTTTTCAGTGTCTTCCTTTGCCTTATGCAGCAAGATGTTATTTGTAATGGCATGCCAATAGGCATAAAACTGTGCCCTTCCCTGTATAGTCAGGTAAACGTAAAAAAGGAGCAGAAGCCCGCCAATTATGGACATGTGAATATTTCCCACCAGAAAACTAGCTATCAACGGCGGTACAACCATGCTGGATATATACCAAACCAACAAATTTAACCGGGGAGATAATGACGTTACGGCGCCGGCGGCAATGCCTATTGTAATCATTAAAATGGTTGTGCTGGGAACCGCAAAACCATATAAATAGGAAAAAATTGCAGTAGCCAACCCCCACGACAAAGAGACACCAATGGTTGAAAAGCGAAAGGATCTTATCCAAAGTTTTTGCTTCCCTTTTTCCACAAGTTTTTTATACTCCAACGTAAAAATAAACCTAAACAAATTAAAAACAACCTGTAGCGAAGCGAAGAATATAAACAGACGAGGATAATCCCAATAAAACGGGGTAATAAAAAATACGGCAACAAGAATAAGCAAATAAGCCGGTGGGCCTGACAGGCTGCGTTTTGAAAGCTCATGATACGAACGCTCCAAAAGCTTCGTATAAAGCTCATCGGTTAACTCCGGATGAAGCTTCTTGTAAAATTTTTCGTCAGATATCAACATACTTTTTAGGCATTATAAGAGGGGCAATGCTCAAAATTAATAAAAAATCAGGTACCAATAACAATGAAGGTCAAATGAATTTCCAAGTAGTATGAAACATAAAAAAGCACAAACAAATAAGTACCCGTTACCAAACAACAAGTTTTCCCACATACCGGTTTTTATCACTTACCAAACTAATGACATAAACACCTTGCAGATACCCTGTAACATCCAGCGAAACCTTTTGAAGTGCATGGCTATAAAATACGTGTTTATAAACCAACTTGCCCGACAAATCAAACACATCCAATTGAAAACGGGTTAATTTTTCCGGAATGGTAACAGTTACCCTGCCTGATGCCGGATTGGGAAAAATTTCTAACTTTTTTGCAGCTCCTTTCACAGGTTTAACCGAAGCAAGAACCGCTGCATCGCCACCAAAAAACTCTACTCCTCCGCTAAAATTTCCGGCCAATAGTTCCGCTTCGGCACCAAGACAAATATCACCCATGGTAACAGAGGTTCGAATTCCTCTGTCGGGATTAAAGTTTTCCACTCCCAGAAAATTACCCAGACTATCAGATTCGGTAAACTTACCGGTAAGGTTTCCATCAATATTAGTAAAGTAAAACAGCTTACCCTGCTCCGAACCCACCACTAAAAATGTTTTTCCACTGTGGCTTCGGTAAAACCAGGGACAACTATAGCCATAATAGGAAAGGGTATAATCGGTTACATTTACTTTTCCCAGACTGTCGGTAACAAATACAAAATCAGGCGAATGAGCAGTGCCATTATTATGATAATAGTTAATATTTCCGTCCTGTTCGCCTATTATCAAATCCAGCAGCCCATCGTTATCCAAATCAAACAATTGAGGAGTGCTAAAGTTACCCACATCAATGTCGGCATAGTTTTTTGTCTTCAAAACATCCGAACCTGAGAACTCCACCAACATTAAAGTCCCCCGGCTGTTACCAACCAGCATATCGTTTTTTCCATCCCCGTTTATGTCGCCAAAAGCGGGTGCCACTCCCGTCAGATCATCTCCCTCATCAAGAAACTTTCCAAAATCCATATCAACGGGAGTAAAGGTCGGATAGCCCCATGTTCCTACATTCTTCAGGTAAAAAACTGTTCCCCTGTATTGGCTGTGAAGTGTAAAATACTGATCGTACCACGAACGATTATAGTATCCGTAATTGCCAATAAACAGATCGGTAAACCCATCGTTATCCCAGTCGAACAGCACCGGCATGGAGCCACTACCCACATCAATCATTTGATTTTGCAAAAATGCCTCGCTGGTTAAATGAAACTCAGGCTTATTGTTTTCGCCCTCGTTTAAATAGAGCAAAACACTGCTAAAATTCTTTGAAATAGCCGGTGCCGGATCGAAAGGAGAAACTATCAAATCCTTCTTTCCATCGTTGTTTACATCAATATAAGCTGCTGCCGGCATGGAAAAAATTCTTACTTTCTGCTGATTATCAGGAAATGCAGTATCGTACGCAACAATGTTTGCCTGCTCGGGTGTTCCGCCATTTATCAGCGAAAATAATCCGGGATAATCCACATCGCCCAAAAGTAAATCCTTATCATTATCGGCATCCAGATCGAGCATTAGAAAAGTAGAACCCGTATGGCGTTCCTGGCGTTCAACCTCATCAAAAATATTTTCCATGGGAGCAGGAACACACGTATCGAGATAAAGTTTGTTAGACTCATCGCTCTCGGCAAAATGCCCCCAGCAAGCTTCGGTTTTTTCAAATATTAACGAATCGGCACTGCCATAGGTTTCCATCGAAAGGTTTTTATGCATTTCAACAAAGGAGCCTAATCCCCAAAAGGTCAATATGTCAAGGTCGCCGTCATTATCAAGGTCGGAAATAGCGGGATAATCGGCATAGGTAACCAATATATTAACCTCTCCCCCACTGTTTAGTGATGTAAGATAGGGATATACAACGCGTTGAAATTTAAGGGTTGCATCCGAAATGTTTTTATAAACCATCATGCCTGCCCACCCGGGTGAATAGGTAAAAATGTCGGCTTTATCATCGTTGTTATAGTCGGCAAAAACAGCCCAATCGTATAGCTCCGGGAAATTATTGATATACTGCGGGGCATAGCTGTAATCGATGCTGTTTTCCGTTCCCGCGTTAATAAAGGGCATGATACGGTTACCCTGCCTATCGAACGCCACCAAATCCTTTATTCCATCGCGGTTAATATCCACTTCGCCGAACTGCATCGAGTTCATACCTCCCGCCCAGGGAAAGCTATATGACGAGTCGCCCGTAAAGTTTTGACGGCCACTTTGGCCACTTACCAACATTGTTATTGATAAGAACCACGCCAGTAAGCCTGCAAAGCGAATTTTTGAAATAATTGTTGCCATGATACCCTGATTTTGAAAGAACCAGTTTAAAGATTTCTATTTAAACTACTGGTAAAATATTTTAAATCAAATTTAATTTATAAAGATAGGTATTTTTACCTTTCCGGCATCAAAATTGCTACTTTTGAAAAAAATTCGTTACCCATGGCAAAAATTTTAGTAATTGATGATGAGGCGAGCATAAGGCGTGCTTTAAAAAATATTTTAGAAAGCGAAAAATACATTGTTGAACAGGCTGCCGATGGTGAAGAGGCATTGAGCATTGCTTTGGAAGACAGTTTTGATGCCATACTTTTAGACATTAAAATGCCGGGCATGGATGGCATGGAAGTGCTCGAAAAACTGATTACAATCACCGATGCGCCCATCATAATGATTTCGGGGCACGGCACCATTGAAACCGCTGTTGAAGCCATTAGAAAAGGTGCCTACGATTTTATTGTCAAACCTCCCGATTTGAACAGACTGATTATCACCATTCGCAACGCCATCGACAAAAAAAATCTTGTAACCAAAACGAGGCAACTTAAAAAAGAGGTTGATAAAAAATATGAAATTGTGGGCGAATCGCCTTCGATCATGCTGGTAAAACAGATGATCTCAAAGGTTGCCCCTACCACTGCGAGAGTTTTAATTACCGGCGAAAACGGAACCGGTAAAGAGCTTGTTGCGCGTCAGATTCATTTGCAAAGTTCACGGTCGCATGCACCTTTTATTGAGGTTAATTGTGCTGCCATTCCGTCGGAGCTAATCGAAAGTCAGCTTTTCGGCCATGAAAAAGGTTCGTTTACATCGGCTCACAAGATGCGCAAAGGCGATTTTGAGCTGTCTCATGGCGGCACTCTTTTTTTAGATGAAATCGGCGATATGAGCCTGTCGGCACAAGCAAAGGTGTTGCGGGCTTTACAGGAAAACAAAATCACCCGTGTTGGAGGCGAAAAAGATATCGAGGTGGATGTGCGCATCATAGCAGCCACCAACAAAAACCTAAAGGAGGCCATTAAGGCAGGCAAATTTCGCGAAGACCTTTATCACCGCCTCAGTGTAATTATTGTTGAGGTTCCGCCATTGAGAGAACGAAAAGAAGATATTGCTTTGCTGTCGAAACACTTTGTGGAAGATATAAGCCTGCAACAGGGTAAAGCACCGTTACCCATATCAGACGAAGCCATTGAGATGCTGAAAAACTTTTACTGGAGTGGCAACGTAAGGGAGTTGCACAACGTAATGGAAAGACTTGTTATACTTTGCGACAACGAAATAACCGCTGACAATGTGGATAGGTTTGTAAAGCCGTTAATGTTGAATTAAGCGTAAACAAAACTTCTTACCGGCACTTAAAACATACGATTACTAATTGACTTTTGAAGTATATTTACGGATGGCGGCCAGAATGCTTGACATTTTTATGGGTTTACTCAAATATTCATCGCAACCGGCTTTCAAAACATATTCTCTTTCCTCTTGAGATGCATAGGCAGTTGCAGCTATCACAGGAAGATTTGGATATTCCTTTTTAATTTCGCGTGTGGCATCAACCCCATTCATTACGGGCATTTTAATATCCATAAAAACCATGTCATATTTTGTCTGCTTAACCATCTTTACTGCCTCAAGTCCATTTACTGCCCGGTCAAGCTGATGTACTTTGCTTTGAAGCAATTCATGTAAATAAAGATAAGAAGTGTCATCATCTTCAGCAACCAGAATATTAACCTCATTCCAACTTTTTGGCTTATCAAGTGCCAGCTCTTTAGTGGAATTATTAACATTAACCTGCTTAACAGGAATAGTAAAATAGAATCGGGAACCCTTTTCAGGATTGGAGGATACACCAATTGTACCACCAATCAGTTCCACTAAACCTTTGGCAATGCTCAACCCCAACCCCGTTCCCCTGATAGCCAAACTAATGGGTTTTTCTCCACGATAAAAGACATCAAAAATATTTTCCTGTTCATTTTCAGGAATTCCCAAGCCGCTATCTTCAACAAAAAATTGTATCGTGTTACTCTTCCTTTCAAAACCAATTTTTACAAAACCGCTTCGTGTATATTTAATTGCGTTGGAAACAAAGTTTGTTAACACCTGTTTTATTTTGTAAGCATCTGACAGAATAGAAACATCTTCCATCTCGTCTGGAACCAGCAGTTGCAAATCCAGATTCTTTTTAACCGAAGGTAAATTAAACATAAGAAAAACCTCTTCGACCAATTTAGCTGGTGAAAATACAGTCTCCTTAACAGGCAGTTTTTCGCTTTGTAAACGCGACAAAAATATCACATCATCAATCAGTTGCAAAAGTTGTTCGGAGCTTTTATTTATGATACCGGCATAGGTTTCTTTATCTTCCGGTGAAGCACCCAACATAAGCTCTGAGAATCCCATTATTGCATTCATGGGAGTTCTGATTTCGTGGTTCATGTTAGCGAGAAAGGCCGATTTTAACCTACTGCTTTCTTCAGCGGCTTCTTTTGCCGCTTTTAATTCTCGCTCATTTTCTTTTCGCATGGTAATATCGGTCATAATGCCAATTAGATGGTCAACCTTTCCATGTTCGTTTAAAACCGGGGTAATAATTTCTTCAACGGTGTAAAGGGTACCATCTTTTCGTTTATCAACAAATTCACCCTTCCAAACCTTACCCATTTTAAGCGTATTGTTTAACTCTTCATAAAAATGTTCATTCTGCTTTCCTGAATTGATAAGATCACCTGTTAATGTTCCAATAGCCTCTTCCCTAGTGTATCCTGATAAATTGGTAAATGCATCGTTTATCCATTCTAATCTTCCGACAGGATCAGTAATTACAATAGCGTTGGCAGCCGCGCTGAGTGCTTTATCACGCAACAGCAGTTCTTTTTCAGCCTCCTTTTCGTGGGTAACATCACGGCCATGGCCAACAGTCCCTATCATTTCACCTTGTTCATTAAAAATAGGAGCTTTATAAACATCCAGGAAAAGGAATTTACCTTGTACATTTCCATATTCTTCGAATCGCTGAGGTTTTTTGCTTTTTATAACCACATCATCGGAGTTAACACATATCTCGCCAAAGGTGAACCATTCTTTATCCTCAGGATGCTGAGACCTTTGCCTTTCGGCAAAAAACATATCCGTTTTCCCCAGTGGTTCATTAATATCTTTAGCTATAAGCAGCCTGTTGCATACCGCTTTGTTAACAAAAACAAACCTGCCCTGCATATCTTTTGACCAAACTAAATCAGGAATATTGTCCGACATCAATCTAAACAATTTTGTTTGCTCCTTATATTTTTGTTCGCTTTTGCTCAATGCCTGCTCAGCCAATACCAAATCGGTAATGTCAGCTATACTACCCACATAGCCTTTCAGCTTACCGTTAACAACCTCAGGCACAGCGTGTCCCATGACCCATTTTAATGATCCGTCAGGTCTGACAATCCTGTAATTGGCTTTCGACTCCTGAAGCAGCGACACACGTTCTTTCCACTTTTTTAATACTAGCTCCTTGTCTTCCGGATACAAAATCTTCTCCCATTTATCACCCATCACCTCGTGAAGTGAATACCCGGATATTTCACTCCATTTTGGGTTGGCATATATCATATTTCCATTTGCATCCGACCTAAAAATTCCTGTTGGAGTAATGGTGGTTAACGTTTCAAAAAGATGTCTGCTTTCTAGAAGCTCATTTTCAAACTTTTTCTACTCAGTAATATCAGTGGTTGATTCAACAACGTATTGTACCTTGCCATTCTGAGAAAATATCGGATAAGCCAACGTTTTAAAAAAATGCTTTTGGCCATTGGGTAAGATTAATGTTTTTTCTGTAGCCTCAGATTGTTTCTTTTCAAATACCCGCTGAACAGCACAGTTCTCACATATACCATCTCTATCCTGAAACGTTTTATAGCACTTTTTACCAACAACATCATTTAATTTATACCCTTTTCGCTCAAGCAGTGCTTTGTTGACTAAAATCAAATTAAAGTCCTTGTCAACAAGTATAGAAGGAGAAGGTGCACTATTAAATATTGAGTTAAACTTTTGCTCACTCTTTATTAAAGCATCTTCTAACTTTTTTCGATCGGAAATATCATTGATAACGGAATAGATTAAATTTTTTCCTTTATGATATATTTTGCCAGACTGAACTTCAACAGTTTTAACGCTTCCGTCGGCTAAATAATGATGCAAATCAAACTGATTAGTTTTACTTTCTAAAATATTCTTTATCTTATCAAAAACCTCACCGTCATCCAATTTGTTTATTTGCTGAATGTTCATTCCAACAAGCTCATTACAAGTGTAGCCATAAAAATTACAAGCAGCATGGTTAGCATCTACAATCTCTCCCGTATCAGGGTCAATCAACAACATAATAGAATAGCTTTCAGTAAAGAGCGCCTTGTATTTATGCTCTTCTTCCAGGAAAAGAAGGTTTTTATTGTTATTCAGATTAATGTATGTTTTCAACCGACGTTTCCATTCTGCCTTTAATAATGTTTTATAAATAATATCATCTATGCATTCGGGCAACGCCTCGTCGCTGCTTAAGTTTTCGTTTGCAACAAGAAAAACAGGTAAAAATTGTTGTTTTTCTTTTTTTACCGCTGATATTTTTTTGCACTCTTTATTGGCAACGGTTTCATCAACAAAAATCATATCAGCCGATAAGGCATTTGCCGGTGACAGTTCTGAAGACACCTCGACATCAATGTTTAATTCCGAGGATTTAATAAAACTTATAAAGGTGTGGTAATCGGCATCTTTTGGAAAAATAAAACAGGCTTTAAGCATTTTTATTTTTTTAAAACGTTTTTAAAGCAAAAACATGCTATTATTGTAATTGCCCATTACGTCTGGTTTAAGACACAAATATATGAATAAATACAGATTATTTCAAATTCTAACATGTCAAAATAGGGGCTAATTCCTATTTTGATGTGCTAACACCATTATAGAACCGATAGAGTATTGTCGGATTTTGTTGTCTGGGACTTCGTCAAAGTTGCTAATAATCTTAAAAAAACCCTGTGTTAAATCCCCGAAGGGGATGCAATATGAATAACCATACGTGCCAGCGTATGGAGATTACACAAAACACAACCAAAGCCCCGTATAGGGGTGT
>JALVAQ010000062.1 GCA_027011095.1 Bacteroidales bacterium | reverse complement strand
AACTTTTCAGTCCCTTTAAGTGTCGTTTAGTGGCTTGTTGAGTAGCTTTAACCTCAATAGCTACTTCATGGTCGCCTAAAATAAAGTCAACTTCTATTTGTGAAGCTGTTCGCCAATAAGTCATTGAGTAATGCAATCCTGAATAGCTGCTATGAGCATATATCTCGTGATAGATAAAATGTTCAAAAGCCTTGCCAAATGTTTCATTACCAGGCTCAACCGATTTTCTCTTTAAAAGATAATTAGCAATGCCTAAATCAAAATAATAAAACTTAGGAGCAAGGATAACTCTACGCTTTGGCTTTTTCTGAAATGAAGGAAGAAAACGTCCGGTTAAAGTATCTATCAGTATCTGAAAATATTCTTTTACGGTAGGTGCGCTAACCCCACATTCAGAAGCAATATTTGTATAATTAACAATTTCCCCATTTGAAAATGCAGCTGCTTCAAGAAAATGTGAAAATGAAATGATATTTCTTATTTTTGCCTCTGCCATTATTTCGTCTTGCAAATAACTACCAATATATGCAGAAACTAGTCTTTCGGAGTTTTTTGATAGGTAATGACGTGGCAATAACCCATGATTTAACGCACGTAATAAATCAAAATCAGGTATTTCCTTATAAATAAGTGGTAACAACTCGTATCGCAGTGCTCTGCCACCCAACAAGTTTGCACCTGACCTTAAAATTTTCCGTGGACTGGAGCCACTTAATATAAACCGGATATTTTTGTTTGCTATCAACCAATGCACTTCATTTAGCAACTCTGGAATGCGCTGAATTTCATCAATAATAACAGGAGTCACGGGAATATCTGCTAAAATAACCTCCCGCAACAAGCCTGGATTTCGTTGAAACCTTTCAAAAACATCCGATAATAGAAGGTCAAAGTATAAAGAATCTTTGAAAAGTGATTTTAACAATGTGCTTTTCCCCGTTTGTCTGGCTCCCCAAAAAAACAAGCTCTCATTTTCTGATTCTTGAAATATTTGCTTTCTAATATACATGATATTCTAAAGTAATTCTTTTAATTATCCTGATTTACTAAAGCAAAAGTAGCAAAATATTACAAATAATAATCGACAAAACAGATCTTATTTCAACCATGAGTTATTTGTTTTTAAGTTCAAGCTGAAAGCCTATCCGTGCAATCAGTGTAATCCGATGATGATTTATTTGCCATTTATTCAGCGGAGATTATTTGTCATCGGATTGAACGCCCGCCTAACCGGACTGGCAGGGATTAAACGGATTATTGTTTGTTTTCTGCTAATGCTGAAAATCCATCCGTGAAATCAGCGTAATCCGATGATGATTTCTTGGATATTCATTCAGAGGAGATTATTTGTCATCGGATTGAACGCCCAACCATGCCAACAGTCTGGAATCAGGCGGATTAACATCACAACCGTACCAACCGCTTATATTCAAGGCTTTCTGTTCCAAAATTTAATAACAACCCCAATTTAAATCCCGTTGCTTTCAGGTAATTGATAACCTGTGAATCATCTATTCCAGTTATTTTTTTGATTGCTTTGGTCTCAACGATTATCTTTTCATAGCAAATAAAATCTGCTTCATAATATTTGCGTAAATTTTGTCCTTTATAACTGATTCTCAGTTTAGGTTCCTTAATAAAAGGTATCTTTCGTTTATTGAATTCAATTGCTAAAGCTTCCTGATAAACTGCTTCGAGGAACCCTGAGCCAAGTTCTTTATGCACCTCCATTGCAGCACCTATAATCTTGTATGTTTCATTTTCATAAAGTAAAGCCATAAGTCAGCAGAGTTTTTTTTGTCAATAAATTTATTATTTGTTTTCAGCTCAAGCTGAAAGCCTATCCGTGTAATCAGTGTAATCCGATGATGATTTCTTTGCTATTCATTCAGAGGAGATTATTTGTCATCGGATTGAACGCCCGCCTAACCGGACGGGCAGGGATTAAACGGATTATTGTTTGTTTTCTGCTAATGCTGAAAATCCATCCGCGTAATCACCGTAATCCGATGATGATTTATTGGATATTCAATCAGCGGAGATTTTATCTATCATCAGACTGCTCTCTCGATTTGTTGCGGAACTTTTCAACCCACCATACCCAAAGCAGAAACATGACAACATAAAAGAAAGGACGGTAAATGTTATCGTGGATAAAATGCCAGTTTTGTGGGGTGTAAATCAACACTACCGAAAGCCCGGAAATTCTGAAAATATTAACCATGTGTGTTATCACCAATCCCAGAGGAATAAACCACAATTTGTGTTTCCATGGCCCCGGAAAGAAAATCATCAATACTGCCCATTGCAGCATTTGTTTAAAACCTGAACAAGCAAGATGAACACTCACATACCCTCTGCCCGGCATATACCATATTTCCCTTTTGTCAGGCAGAAAAGTAAAATCATAATTGGTAAGATGATGCAAAACCCATACGCTGTTTTTATACAGTAAACCGGCGAGTGCATCTCTGGAGGCATTAGCAATGTCTGCGATAGGAGCAAAATGTAAATGGTTTGCCCAAAAGCGATACAAAAAATGAAAACTTAGCAGCAATATCATAAAGATCGCCACATCTACTATGGGACGGAATTTTTTTGACTTGATTGTTTGTTTGATGTTCATGTTTTTTAATAGTAATTAGACAATAGAAATTAGTAAGTAGTAATTAGATGCTTTAATAGCAGAATTTAGAAGGATTGGTTTCCATACTTTGCAACATCTTACTTATTTCCAAATATACATTAAGAAGTTTGTCATGGGTATCTTTAGTTATATATTCAAAATCCAATGACATGTCAAGCCACACTTCCATTTCCATTTCTTCACCATGCGAATCTATTAATTTACTAACGAAAGACTTGGGATATCTTCGTCTTGCCCATGCTTCTGCAATATTGGCCGGTACTGAACGCGAAGCCCTCCTCATTTGATCCACCAATACATACTTTTCTTCTTTAGGAAATGTTTTCGTTAAGTTTGTTATCTCAATTGCCAACTTATACGACTTCTGATAAACAATTAAATCCCTAAAACCACGATAATCAGCATTTTTCATAAATATAATTTTTTTAGATTAAAGATTTCTTACTCCCTACTAACTACTCCCTACTAACTACTCCCTACTAACTACTCCCTACTAACTACTCCCTACTAACTACTCCCTACTAACTACTATACTCACTCCCCCTAAAATCCAATATTCGCTCCCAGCGTAACGGTACTTGTTTTTCCCTGGTAATATTCGGGTGTATATTTATCCAAAACGGATTGCTCGCCGGTGATGTTTGAATAACGGTAGTTTATGTAAAAGTAGGCATTGTTAGCAATTTCATATTTTACCGACAAAACCACTCGTTGCTCTTTCCAAATAATGTTATCCATAAATGGCAAGCCACTGGAACCACCTGCATCCTGAAGCTCTTTGTAATTATAATCGGTGCCATGACGGACAGTAAGATAGTTGAGTGATACATGTAGTCCGCGCAACGGTTTGTAGCCCATGGAAAAATTAAACACGTCAGAGTTATCACGCAGATAATGGCCCAGGCTATAGCTGTTTGATTCAAAAGTAACCGATGACAAATAGTTTTGATAAACCAGCGGATTGGAACGGGTGTACTCAATTCCCCACGAAAGGTTTTGTATTATTAAATCCGAAACGCGGAAACCGGCTTTTACACTAATTTGATTTCGTTGGGTTTCTTTTTTAAAGATATTTCTTAAAGATATCTCATCAACAAAAAGGCTTCCGTAAAGGTGCAAATGTTTGATGTTTCGCGATGAGATATTAAAAAACAGCTGCGAATTCTGGCCTGCGTCTCCATAATGGTAGGTGGCATTAAGTGTATGGTCAACCGACTTGTAAAACAGAAAAGGAATCAAATAAGCAGCAT